>NZ_JBRRCU010000048.1:0-32645 GCF_056759195.1 Stenotrophomonas sp. STEN083
CCGAAAACCTCCATAAGTATCCGCTGCGGTACGGCGGCCCCGCCGAAAAGCAAGCCCAACCCCCACCAAATTAATGGGGCCCCGGGTACGGGGGGCGCCCTTTTTTATTGCCATACCGCCGCGATCAACCGACCAGCCGGGCCTTCAGCGCAGCAATCAGCTTGGTTGCAGCAGCATCGGTGGCCGGCATGCCGCGCGGGTCCACCGCCGACACATAGGCACCAGCGTCGGTTGCGACCACACGCACGAGGAAGTTGCTGCCTTCATAGGCAACATCGTAAGAGCCCAGCAGCTGCGCGCGGCTGGCAATGGTCAGGCCTTCGACGCCCGCGAGTGCCTCACCGACCTTGCCGAATACGTCATCACGACTGCCACTGACGGTGAAACCGCTCTGCGACGTGGCCACGTTAGCGGCCGAAGCAGCCGCCGGCTTGGCCGCCGAGGCCAGCGCCGGGATCGGTGCCGAACCAGCGGTGTTGGGCAGGTTCAGATCCGGCGGCACTTCCAGCGGGCGGGCTTCAGGAGCCAACGCATAGTCGCCGCGCGCACCGCGCTTGAAGAAGCAGCCAGAGGTGGCCACGGCGGTGACCACGCCCAGCAGCACCAGCGAGAACACGCGAACGGTAGAGGTTTGACGCATGGGTGAATCTCCAGAGTTCAAAGGCCGCCGGATCAGCGGCTGGATAGTTCTTCCAACGCACCCACGTCAGCGGCCAGATGATCGGCATGTGCGTGGTATTGCGCGGAAAGCGGGAGCAGCGGCAAGCGCAGCCCATCACCGATGCCGATGCGCTGCAACAGCGCTTTGACCGGAATGGGGTTGGACTCGACACCGCAGAAATCGTGGTACGACTCAAGACGGGCGTCCCAGGCCTCGGCGGCCTCGTGCTGGCCAGCGCGGGCCAGGTCACACAGGGTGCGGTAGGCGCCAGGCAGCACGTTGGAGCCCACCGAAATCAGACCATCGGCGCCAGACAACATGGAACGGGCGGCTGAGCCGTCGTCACCACTGAGGATGGCGAAGCTGTCGCTGCGCAGCTCCAGCAGGGCTTTCAGGCGGGTGGTATCGCCCACCGCTTCCTTGATACCAAGGATGTTTGGGTGCGCGGCCAGCTCGGCAACGGTTTCCGGCAGCAGGTCGCAACCGGTACGCCCGGGCACGTTGTACAGCAGCACCGGCAGGCCGCCCTGCTCGGCCACGGCCAGGTAATGCTGGCGCAGGCCTTCCTGGGTGGGCCGCACGTACGGCGGAGTGACCACCAGCGCATGGGTGGCGCCATTGGCGGCCGCGCGTTTGGTCAGGGCAATGGTGCGGGCGGTGCCGGACAGCCCGGTACCGGCCAACACCGGCACTTTGCCAGCAATGGCGGCAACGGCGCTGCGCAGCAGGCCATCGTATTCATCGTCGGACAGGGTGGAGGCTTCGCCGGTGGAGCCGGCTACCACGACACCCTGCACGCCGCCCTTGAGCTGCTGCGCCAACAGACGCTGCCAGCCGTCGGGATCGAGTGCGCCGTCGGCCTTGAAAGGCGTCGCCAGCGCGGTGATGAGACCAGATATGGACAAAGGGTCAGTCGCTCTTCGTGGGGGTAAAGAAGCCCGCCGAGTGGCGGGTTCGTGACCGAAGGCATGTTACTTGCCGGTCGAAAGCACGGGCAAGTATGCTGGACACCAGCGAACAACCCCCAAACGGTGTTGTTCAGACTCATCTAGCACCCGGAACCACCTTGACCGACACCACGCCGCGGCCGCTGCCGACCGAAAACCACCTCCTGATCAACGCCTATACGACGCATCCGGAGTCCCCCCTGCTGTCCGTCACCCGTCGAATTGCCGACAGCGGCTGCAACCTGGTCGATGCCCGCCTGTCCACGGTCGGCCGCGATGTCTCGGTGACCACCCTGGCCACCGGCTCCTGGGATGCCGTCGCCAAGCTCGAAGCCATGCTGACCCGGCTTGAGCGCGAAGAGAACCTGAAGCTGGTGTGGTACCGCACCGCTGCCAAGCAGGCGCAGTCCAACCTGCTGCCGTATATCGTGGAAGTGGTTGCCGCCGACAAGCCGGGCATCCTGTTCCAGCTGGCCGACTTCTTCGACCGCCAGGGCATAACCATCGAGAACCTGCAGAGCACCCGTTACCAGGCCATGCAGACCGGTGCGGAAATGTTCTCTGCGCAGATCACCATTGGCGTACCCTCCAACATGCACATCGCCGCCTTGCGCGACGATTTCCTCGAGTTCTGCGACCACCTCAACCTGGACGCGATCATGGACCCGATGAAGTTCTGAAATTCGCGCGCCCGTCACAGGCGCGCGGCGTTTCATGTAATTGCAATCGAACTACCCCAGGCTCCGGAAAGGATCTGATGAACATCGGCGATACCCTGGACCGAAACACCCTAGCCCTGCCACTGGCCCTGTCCGGCGGCACCACTACCAGCCTCGGCGAACTCGCCGGCCAATGGTTGGTGTTGTACTTCTACCCGAAGGACAGCACCCCCGGCTGCACCACCGAAGGCCTGGATTTCAATGCGCTGCTGCCCAAGTTCAAGCGTGCAGGCGCGCAGGTTTTCGGCATCTCCCGCGATTCTGTGAAGTCGCACGACAACTTCTGCGCCAAGCAGGGTTTCAAGTTCCCACTGATCAGCGACACCGATGAAGCGCTATGCAGCGCCTTCGACGTGATCAAGATGAAGAACATGTACGGCAAGCAGGTGCGTGGCATCGAACGCAGCACCTTCCTGATCTCTCCTGACAGCCAGCTCGTGCAGGAATGGCGCAAGGTCAAAGTCGCCGGTCATGCCGATGCCGTGCTTGAAGCACTGAAGGCCGCTCAACCCAAGTGACCCACATCCCGTTCCAACCCATGTCATCGCCCTGCTCTGCAGGTGCGATGGCGTGACCCTGTCCCGCCACCAGGAATCGACGATGACCCGAGGCAAGCGCATCTACGTACTGGATACCAACGTGCTGATGCACGATCCGACCGCGCTGTTCAAATTCGAGGAACATGATGTCTACCTGCCGATGCAGGTGATCGAGGAGCTGGACAACGGCAAGAAAGGCACCACCGAGGCGAGCCGCAATGCCCGTCAGGTGAGCCGCTTCCTCAATGAGCTGATCGAACAGGCCGGCATTGGCAGCGTGCAGAACGGCGTGCCACTGGCGCGGCCGAAGGGGCTGCAGCTGCGCGGCGCGCAGAGCGCCGGCAACCTGTATTTCCAGACCAGCCACTTCGAGGCCGGCAAAAGCTTTGGCAAGGTGATCCCGGACAACGCCATCCTCGGCGCGATCCTGGCATTGAAGGAAGAACACCCGGAAACCCCGGTGGTGTTCATCTCCAAGGACATCAACCTGCGGATCAAGGCAGCAATCGCCGGCATCGATTCGGAGGATTACGAGAACGACCGCGCGCTGGACGATTTCAGCCTGCTTTACACCGGCGCCACCGTGCTGCCGGAAGATTTCTGGAAGAAGCACAGCGAAGGCCTGCGCAGCTGGAGCGACAAGGGCCGCACCAGCTACGAGATCCAGGCCGCCGACGACGAAGACTGGCATCCCAACCAGTACGCCTACTTGGCCGGCGACGACGAAGTAGAACTGAAAGTCAGCAAGGTCGAGGGCGATGGCCGCGTCACCCTGTCGGTGGTCAACGACTTCCGCCATGGTTCGCATTCGGTCTGGGGCATCACCGCACGCAACCGTGAGCAGAACTTCGCGCTCAATGCGCTGATGGACCCGGAGATCGACTTCGTCACCCTGCTCGGCACCGCCGGCACCGGCAAGACCCTGCTCGCCCTGGCCGCCGGCCTGGCGCAGACCATGGACACGCAGCGCTACCGCGAGATCATCATGACCCGCGCCACCGTCAGCGTGGGCGAGGACATCGGCTTCCTGCCCGGCACCGAGGAAGAAAAGATGACGCCGTGGATGGGCGCACTCACCGACAATCTGGAAGTACTCACCCACAACCAAGATGGCGGCGCCTGGGGCCGCGCAGCCACCAATGACCTGCTGGCCAGCCGCATCAAGATCCGTTCGATGAACTTCATGCGCGGCCGCACCTTCCTGTCGCGCTACCTGATCCTGGACGAGGCGCAGAACCTCACCCCGAAGCAGATGAAGACCCTGATCACCCGCGCCGGTCCCGGCACCAAGATCGTCTGCCTGGGCAACGTCGAGCAGATCGACACGCCCTACCTCACCGAAACCACCTCAGGCCTCACCTATGCGGTGGACCGTTTCAAGAATTGGCCGCACAGTGCACACATCACACTGCGCCGGGGCGAACGCTCGCGTCTGGCCGATTACGCTTCGGAGGTCCTGTGAAACATCTGCACACGCTGTCCCTGCTGGCTGCAGCAACACTCACCCTGGCAGCCTGCACGCCGTCGAACACGCGCCCCGGCAGCGTGCCGACGGCGGTCAAGACCGGACAGTCCTGGGTCGTTACCCGCCCCGTGGTCGCCGCGCAGGTGCTGGACACCTGCTCGCGCGACAGCCCCGCCAAACATGCCGGTGAAGTCACCGGCTACTGGGCACCCAGCCGCGCCGATATCGACGCATTGGAAAGCCAGTTGGCACAACTGCAACCCAGCATTGCCGAGCCGGCACTGTCCGGCCGGCAGTACGTAGGCTTTGAGTCCAGCGGCAAGCGCCTGATCTACATCAACGCCTTCACCCTGCCCGACCACAGCGACATCAACCCGGCCCGGGAAGCGATCCGCGTCTGCGATGGTGGCGCGCAATTCTGGGGTGCTGTGTACGACCCGCAGGCCGGCACGTTTTCCAGCATCGAGCGCAACGGCGCGCTGTCCAAGCCCTGATCCGGCGTCGGCATGAAGGTCCGCCTGCCCACCTGGGTCTGGATCGGCGCCATTGCACTGTCCTGCGTGGCCGGAATGGTCAACGCGGTCGGCTTCCTGGGCTTTGAACACCAGGCAGTCAGCCATGTCACCGGCAGCACCAGCCAGCTCGGCATTGCCCTTGCGCATGCCGACTGGCGCTCGGTCGGTCACCTCTGGGGCCTGCTGATCGCCTTTGCGCTGGGCGCGATGCTCAGCGGCCTGATCATCCAGGACAGCACCCTGCAACTCGGCCGACGCTACGGCGTCGCGCTGGCGCTGGAATCAGCCTTGCTGCTGTTGTCCATCCCACTGTTCAAGCAACAACAGGTTTGGGGCGCACTGGCTGCCGCCATGGCCTGCGGGCTGCAGAACGCACTGGCCACCACCTTCAGTGGCGCGGTAGTGCGCACCACCCACCTCAGCGGCATGTTCACCGACCTCGGCATCGGCCTGGGCCATCTGCTGCGCGGCCTGCCGGTGCCGATGCACCGGCTGACCTTGAGCGGCTTGATCATTGGCGGCTTTTTGGCCGGGGGCATAGTGGGCGCATGGCTGTTCGCGCGCTGGCAATACGACGCCCTGCTTGTCCCAGCCGTACTGACCGGACTCAGCGGCCTGGGTTATGTGCTGTACCGGCAATGGGCCATGCGCCGGCAAGCCTGAGGCAGGCTAGCGGCAAACCCTGCACAATCGGCGCATGAGTCCCTCCACGCCCGTTTCCGCCCTCACCATTGCCGGCTCCGATTCCGGCGGCGGTGCCGGCATCCAAGCCGACCTCAAAGCCTTTGCCGCCCATCGCGTGCATGGTCTGTCGGCAATCGCCGCCCTCACCGCACAGCACACCCGCGGCGTCACTGCCGTGCACGTGCCACCGCTGCCATTCCTGCAGGCGCAGCTGGATGCCTGCTTCGACGATTTCGACATCCATGCGGTCAAGCTCGGCATGCTCGCCAATGCCGAAGTGATCCACCTGGTTGCCGACGTACTGGAACAGCGCCGCCCACCGCAGATCGTGATCGACCCGGTGATGGTCGCCACCAGCGGTGCCAAGCTGCTCGAAGACAGCGCACTGCGCGCGATGCGTGAACGCCTGCTGCCGCTGGCGACACTGCTCACACCCAATACGCCGGAAGCAGCACTGCTGCTTGGCCGCAGCATCCACAACGCAGAAGATGCCGAAGACGCCGCTGCCGCATTGATCGATATGGGTGCCGGCGCGGTATTGCTGAAAGGCGGCCATCTATTGGAAGGCAATCGCGTGATTGATCGTTACTTCGATGGCGTCAGCCGCGAAGAATTCAGCCACATCCGACTGCCGGTCGATGCGCATGGCACTGGGTGCACGCTGGCTTCGGCCATCGCCGCGCAGCTGTGCTGCGGACTGTCGCTGGCCAATGCCTGCGAAGCAGCCATCGACTATGTCGCACGCGGCCTGCAAGGCGGCTATCACCCGGGCCGCAGCGAGGTGATGGTGCTCGATCACTTCGGCGCGGCACGTCTGGCATGAGCACTGATTCCCTGCCCTTCGAAACAACGGCACTGCCAGTCAGCAGCGCCGATGGCCATCGCTTCGAACTGCTGGCCTACCTGCCCGCCCAGCCTTGCGCCTGCCTGCTTTGGCTGCCGGCACTGGGCGTGGCAGCACGCCATTATCAGGCGTTTGCCGAAGCCCTCGCCGCCAACAACATTGCCGTGTTCCTGCACGAATGGCGCGGCAACGGCAGCAGCAGCCTACGCCCGGACCGCAAGCACGACTGGGGCTACAAGGAGCTGCTGCAGCTCGATCTGCCGGCTGCCGAAGCCGCCGTGCATGCCACCCTGCCCGGCGTGCCGTTCCGGCTTGGCGGGCACAGCCTCGGCGGCCAGCTCAGCTGCTGCTACGCAGGCCTGCGCGACGCCGAGCTCGATGCCTTATGGCTGGTCGCCAGCGGCACGCCGTGGTGGCGCAGCTTTCCTGCACCGCGCGGCTGGCTGTTGCCACTGGCCTATCGCTTCCTGCCATGGCTTGCGCAACGCAATGGCACCCTGCCCGGCCGCCGCGTCGGTTTCGGCGGCACCGAAGCGCGCGGACTTATTCGCGACTGGGCGCGCGTGGGCCTGAGCAATCATTACGCGGCACGTGGAATGCAGATCGATCTTGAAGCCGGCATGCGCCACATCAGCGCAGCGACGCGCGCCGTGGTGCTGGACAGTGATTGGTTGGCGCCGGCCAGCTCGATGCAACAGCTGCTGGCCAAGCTTCCAGCGTCGACACGCAGCTTGAGAGTACTGTCATCGCGCGAATTGGGCGTGCGCGCCGACCACTTTCAGTGGATGAAATCACCACACAACGTGGCCTCGGCACTGATTCATCCCGAAGATTAAGAAATTTTCACAAAAGCGTTGACGCAAACGTCTCAAATCCGCATAATCTCGCTCCTGGCAACGAGGCGCTCGTAGCTCAGTTGGATAGAGTACCTGGCTACGAACCAGGTGGTCGGGAGTTCGAATCTCTCCGAGCGCACCATGTCAGAACGCAGATTCAATCTGCACCGCTTCAAACTACAACAGCAATGTTGAGCGCTCGTAGCTCAGTTGGATAGAGTACCTGGCTACGAACCAGGTGGTCGGGAGTTCGAATCTCTCCGAGCGCACCAATACTAAAAACAGCAGGCATTGCCTGCTGTTTTTTTATGCGTGTTTTTTGACAGCAAGCCAAGCAGTCGAAATGTAATTCTCGGCAGACGCGTAAACGGGAAAGCTCCAGACGAGCTTAGCTTGGCTCTACAGCAGCACCCCGTCACGCAGCGCCACCGCACCCTACAGGCCCTTCAGCGCGCACCAGCGGTACAGGAGTGCCAAGCATCGCAGTGCCGAGCCACGCTCGGCAGAGGCTCCCAGCAGCGCACCAGTACAGCACAGCACGACTACGCCCTGCACACCCCCAGAGACGCATCAGCGCTTGTAGGAGCGGCATAAGCCGCGAAGCTGGCGCCATTGAAATCACCCGCACGCCCGCAACCTGACCGAGCATCAGCTTCGCAGCTTACGCCGCTCCCACAAAGAAGCGAACGCGCTCAGCGCAAGCAACGCAGTACCCAACCATGCCCGGCAGGGGCATTGCCGGAAGGGCTCCTGCCGAGCATGGCTCGGCACTACAGTACGACCACCCCAACACAGCATCCGCAGTCGCGCAGCGCCATTGCACGCGCCTCACGCGACAGCCGCGAAAAAGAAACTCAAAGAGAACGCGAACGAAAAAACCTGCGGACACAAAAAAGCCCCGATAAAGGGGCTTTTTTGAAACTGGCGGAGTGAGAGGGATTCGAACCCTCGATAGAGCTTTTAACCCTATACTCCCTTAGCAGGGGAGCCCCTTCAGCCACTCGGGCATCACTCCGTTTCTCTTGCCCCGTTACGTGTATTCCGTAGCGGGGCGCGAAGAATAACGTTAAACGAGGTGAAAGGTAAACCCCTTATTCGGAAGTTTCTTCACTTCCGGAAGTTGCGGGCTCATCGCCACGCTGGATACGCTGGAAAATCTCCTCGCGATGGACAGCAACGTCCTTCGGCGCGGTGATACCGATACGTACCTGGTTGCCCTTGACGCCGAGCACGGTCACGCTGACCGAGTCGCCGATCATCAAGGTTTCGCCTACTCGGCGAGTCAGGATCAACATTGTGTAAATCTCCATGGAACCGGTGGGTTTCCCACCGGCATTGGCGCGCTTCGAGCTATGCGCCCCACGACAAAGGGGAAAAGACTCCCAATGTTACCGTCAGGGCGCGAACACCTTCAAGGTGCGTGACTTGTCACATTCAGGCCAGATGCGGCTTGACCCACTCCAGCACGCCCTCAAGGGCCGCCACCAGCTTGGGACCATCCTCACCGCCGCCCTGGGCCATGTCCGGACGACCACCGCCCTTGCCGCCGATCTGGGTCGCGACGTGGGCCAACAGCTCGCCCGCCTTGACCTTGCCCAGCGCCGCGCCGTTGACGCCGGCCACAAGCGCAGCCTTGCCGTCCTGCACGCCGGCCAGGACGATGATGGCATCGCCCAGCTGCTGCTTCAGGCGATCCATCGCGTCGCGCAGCGCCTTGGCATCAAAGCCTTCCAGGCGCACTGCCAATACCTTCACGCCAGCAACATCGATCGCCGAGCCACCCAGGTCAGCGGTTGCACCGGAGGCGACCTTGGCCTTCAAGGCCTCCAGCTCGCGCTCCAATTTCTTCTGCCGCTCACCCAGCTGGCGGATCTTGTCGACCACGTCACCGGCACTGCCGCCGAGCAGCTGCGCTGCTTCGTGCAGACGCGCTTCCTCGTCAGCCACATAGTCCAACGCGCCCTGCCCGGTCACCGCTTCGATACGACGCACGCCCGAGGACACACCGCCCTCGGAGGTGATCTTGAACAGGCCGATGTCGCCGGTACGCGAAACGTGGGTGCCGCCGCACAGCTCGGTGGAGTACTCGCCCATTTTCAGCACGCGCACGTTCTCGCCGTACTTCTCGCCGAACAGTGCCATGGCACCGAAATCCAGCGCTTCCTGCATGCCCATGTTGTGCACTTCGGCAGCGTTGTTGGCACGCACCTGCTCGTTGACCTTGCGCTCGATGACGGCCAGCTCTTCGGCAGTGATCGGCTGGAAGTGCGAGAAGTCAAAACGCAGGCGATCCGGCGCCACCAGCGAGCCCTTCTGCTGCACGTGGGTGCCGAGCACTTCGCGCAGGGCGGCATGCAGCAGATGGGTGGCGGAATGGTTGAGGATGGTGGCGCTGCGGCGTGAGGCGTCGACCGCACCGGCCAGCACATCACCAACCTTCAGCGCGCCCTGCTCCAGCTTGCCGACATGGCCGTGGAACTGGCCAGCGAACTTCTGCGTATCGCTCACCGCCAGCGTGACGCCATTGGCCGACAGCACGCCGGTATCGCCAACCTGGCCACCGGACTCGGCGTAGAACGGAGTCTGCTCGGTGAACACGATGACCTCATCGCCCGCCTGCGCGGTGTCGACCGAACGGCCGTCCTTGATCAGCGCGACAACCTTCAGGCCATCGGCCTGCAGGCGGTCGTAGCCGAGGAAAACGGTCGGGCTCAGGGTTGAAACCAGTTCGGCGGAGAGCGTCACGCCGCCGCCGAACTTGCCGGCCGCACGCGCGGTCTCGCGCTGGTGCTCCATCGAGGCATCAAAGCCGGCCATGTCCACCGTCATGCCACGCTCGCGGGCGATGTCGGCGGTCAGGTCGACCGGGAAGCCATAGGTGTCATACAGACGGAACGCGTCGACACCCGGGATGACGCCGTCACTGACCTTGGCCGCAACGTCATCGAAAATCTTCATGCCCGAATCGAGGGTTTCGGCGAAACGCTCTTCTTCGGCCAGCAAAGCGCGCACCACGGTGTCAGCCTGCGCCGGCAGTTCCGGGTAGGCCTCGCCCATCTGCTCGATCAGGGTCGGCACCAGCTTGTTGAAGAACGGCTGACGCACGCCCAGCATCCAGCCGTGACGTAGGGCGCGGCGGATGATGCGGCGCAGGACGTAGCCACGGCCTTCGTTGGACGGCAGCACGCCATCGACGATCAGGAAGGAACAGGCACGGATGTGATCGGCGATCACACGCAGCGACTTGTTCTCCAGGTCGGCCATGCCGGTCAGCTCGGAGGCCTTGCGGATCAGCGCCTGGAACAGGTCGATCTCGTAGTTGGTGTGCACGTGCTGCAGGATTGCCGCCAGACGCTCCAGGCCCATGCCGGTATCCACGCACGGCGCCGGCAGCGGCTGCAGCGAACCATCAGGCTGGCGATCGAACTGCATGAACACCAGGTTCCAGATTTCGATGAAGCGGTCGCCATCTTCATCCGGCGAACCCGGCGGACCACCGGCGATGTGGTCGCCGTGGTCATAGAAGATCTCGGTGCAGGGACCGCAGGGGCCGGTATCGGCCATCTGCCAGAAGTTGTCCGACGCGAACGGCGCACCCTTGTTGTCACCGATGCGCACGATGCGCGATTCCGGGATGCCGATCATGTCGCGCCACAGCGCGTAGGCCTCGTCATCGGTCTGGTAAACGGTGACCAGCAGGCGATCGGCCGGCAGCTTCCAGACCTGGGTCAGCAGCTCCCATGCCCAGGCAATGGCGTCCTTCTTGAAGTAATCACCGAAGGACCAGTTACCCAGCATTTCGAAGAAGGTGTGGTGGCGGGCGGTATAGCCGACCTGGTCCAGATCGTTGTGCTTGCCACCGGCACGCAGGCAGCGCTGGACGTCGGCCGCGCGCACGTAGCTGCGCTTTTCCGCGCCCAGGAACACGTCCTTGAACTGGACCATGCCCGAGTTGGTGAACAACAAGGTCGGGTCATTGCCCGGCACCAAGGGTGCCGACGGCACGATGGTGTGGCCTTTGCCCTTGAAGAATTCGAGAAAGTCAGCGCGGATCTGGGAGGTAGTAAATTTGGCAGGTGTATTCATGGGGACTGGCGGTAAGCTGGCAAGCGGGTCCCAGCAGCCTTTGCGGGCGCGGGAATTCGGGACAACCGAAACCCTGAAAGGGTATCAGGCCCAGCCCGCCGAGTCCTGTTCAGTCCTCTGGATCGTAGCGACTGGCCTGGCGGATACAGTTGCCGTCAAAGCCACGCCGGGCCAATAGATCCGCGGCTTTGCGCCGTTGCGCCAGATCTCCCGGGCCGCTGGCGCCAAAACGGCGGCACACCAGCTCGCGCGCGTTTTCAGTCCAATCGCCTTCGAACGAGGCCATGGCGGCCTCGATCTGCTCGCTGTCCAGCCCGTGGGTGCCCAGCTCTGCGCGGATATGCAGCGGCCCATAGCCACTACCAGCGCGGTTGCGAACCACCGATTGGGCAAAACGGGTGTCGTCCTGCCAGCCCTCTTCAGCCAGCTTGGCTACCGCCGCATCGACCGCATCGGGATCCACACCGCGGGACTTGAGCTTGCGGCCAAGTTCCTTGCGCGAATGCTCGCGCCTGACCAGCAGGCCCAGTGCGCGCTGTAGCGGTGTCTGCTGGCGACCGCGCTTGGTTTTGCCCTCAGGCTGATCGTCGATCTCGGTCATCACGCCACCACGTTCGTTTCAGCCAGGTTCGTTTCAGCCAGGTTCGTTTCAGCCAGGCCAGTTTCAGCCAAGCTGGTCTCGACCAGGCTCAACCCCGCCCGACTTGACTCCGGCGAGCCCCGTTCCAAAAGCCCAGCCCGGGCAATAGCCAACCCCGCGCCATCCTTGGCGCAGGGTCTTCATGGACAAAATGCCGCAGGAGCGGACGACGTCACTGACGATGCGCCGCCCGCTCCCGCGGGAAAATCACTCCTCGCCGTCGTCGTCGCCTTCTTCGCGCGCAGCTTCGGTGGGCTGGAATTTCTCGCGCAGCTCAGCCTCAAGGCGGACTGCAACCTGCGGGTTGTCGCGCAGATAGCCGCGGGCGTTGTCCTTGCCCTGGCCAATGCGCTCTTCACCGTAGCTGTACCAGGCACCAGCCTTCTCAACCAATTTGGCTTCCACGCCCATGTCGATCAGCTCGCCCTCGCGGGAGATACCTTCGCCATAGAGGATTTCGGTGATGACCTGCTTGAACGGCGGTGCCAGCTTGTTCTTGACCACCTTGATCTTGGTCTGGTTGCCAATGATCTCGTCACCTTTCTTGATCGCACCGATACGGCGGATATCCAGGCGTACCGAGGCGTAGAACTTCAGCGCGTTGCCGCCGGTGGTCACTTCCGGGCTCTGGCCCGGCATCATCACGCCGATCTTCATGCGCAGCTGATTGATGAAGATCACCAGCGTATTGGAGCGCTTGATGTTGCCGGTCAGCTTGCGCAGCGCCTGGCTCATCAGACGGGCTTGCAGGCCGGGCAGCTGATCGCCCATTTCGCCTTCGATTTCAGCACGCGGGGTCAGCGCAGCGACCGAGTCGACCACCACGATGTCGACCGAGCCCGAACGCACCAGCATGTCGGCGATTTCCAGTGCCTGCTCGCCGGTGTCCGGCTGCGACAGCAGCAGGTCGTCGACGTTGACGCCCAGCTTGGCGGCGTAGATCGGGTCCAGTGCGTGCTCGGCGTCGATGAAGGCAGCGGTGCCGCCCAACTTCTGGCATTCGGCAATCGCCTGCAGGGTCAGGGTGGTCTTGCCCGAGGATTCCGGGCCGTAGATTTCGACCACACGGCCCTTGGGCAGGCCACCTATGCCGAGTGCGATGTCCAGCATCAACGAGCCCGTGGGGATGATCTCGACGGGTTCGACAACGCGGTCGCCCATGCGCATCACCGAGCCTTTGCCGAACTGCTTCTCGATCTGACTCAGTGCAGCAGTAAGCGCGCGCTTCTTGTTCTCGTCCATCGCGTTCGTCCTCGGGGTTGATTTCGTTGATTTCGTCATGGGGTCCACTGTAGGGGTGTCGTATCGCACAGGCTGAGACTGCAACCGAGACGACAAAATTATTGGGCCGACAAGGATACCGACAGCAGCCCAAACACCCGCCCTACGTAAGGAAAACAGTCAGTTACGGCTGCGAAATGCGCAGCTTCGGGTTCGGCAGGATGCAAATCCGCGAGCCTCGAATCTGTACGTCTCAGCGGTTTGGCCTCAGCAGGCCGCAATACAGCCCTTCGATGGAGAAATCCTGGTCGGGCAGGACTTCGATCGGCGCGTAGTCGGGGTTGCGCGGCAACAGGCGGATCCGGTCCTTGGCGATCTTCAGCAGCTTGACCGTGATTTCGTCGTCGATACGCGCCACCACGATCTGCCCGGAGGTCGCATCGCGGGTGCGGTGCACGCCAATCAGATCGCCATTGAAAATGCCTTCGTCGATCATCGAATCGCCCTGCACTTTCAGCAGGTAATCCGGTGCCGGCGAGAAAAACACCTTGTCCAGCACCACGTAGTCATCCGAACCGATGTCGGCCCCAATCGGCAGGCCAGCAGCAACCCGACCCAGGATCGGCAGGCGCAACACATCTTCGTTGGCAGCCTGCGCAGGCATTTGCGACTCCGCATCGCCCTCGCCTTCCTGACGCAGCAGGCGGATGCCGCGTGCGCGACCGGGGACGCGCTCGATGGCGCCGGCCGCTTCCAGGGCATCAAGATGGTATTGGGCCGAGCGCACACCCTTGAAACCAAAGGCGCGGGCGATCTCGGTCTGCGATGGCGGCATGCCCTCGGCCTCGATGCGCTCAGCGATCAAGTCGAGGATGGCCTGCTGGGTGTCGGTGAGGTTCATGGTTAGTAGTATTACTACTAACAAAAAGATCTGCAAGCCCCTCGACGAAGATCAGGGGTGCCGCCCACTGCGCCAGATCGAAAACAGGATCCAGACCCCGCAGATGCCCGCGCCAACGAAGCCGCACAGCCCCAGCGCCAGGAACCAGCGGCTGGAAAGGCCGCCCACGCTGTGCATCACGATCGAGGAGCCAATGATCAAGGCCGCGGTTATGACACCGACAACCAGACGGTTGGCAGCGCGATTGACCTGGTCACCGAAGCCCTGCAAGGCGGTGGTTTCCACCCGCAGCTTCAACTGCCCACGCCGTGCCGCCTGCACCAGCCGACGCAGATCACGCGGCAATTCCCCGGCGAAATCCAGCATTCCCAACAGACTGCGGCGGCCGCGCTTGAGCAGTGCCTTGGGCGCATAACGCTGCAGCACCACCTGCTCCAGGAACGGACGCGCGGCACTGGCCATGTCGAAGTCGGGGTCCAGCTGCCGGCCCATGCCTTCCAGAGTGAGGAAAGCCTTGATCATCAATGCCAGATCGGCCGGCAAGGTCAGGCTGTAGCTGCGCAGCAACTGGGTGATGTCGCCCAGCATCAGGCCGATGCGCAGGTCTTTCAGTGGTACGCCACGGTACTGATCGACGAATTGGCTGATGTCCTGTTGCAGGCGCCCTTCGTCGACTTCCACACCGCCGGCCCAGTCCAGCAGCACATCGGCAACCACCTGCGGTTCCTGCTCAACCAGCCCGTGCAGCAGCTGTGCGACCTGGAAGCGGCGCGCTTCGGAAAGCGCACCGACCATGCCGAAGTCGATCACGCCGATGCGCCCATCGCGCATGTAGAAAATATTTCCAGGGTGCGGATCGGCATGGAAATAGCCGTCTTCCAACACCATTTTCAGCACGATCTCGGCGCCGCGCCGGGCCAGCGCAGCGCGGTCCAGACCGGCATCATCGACCGCATCCAGCTTGCGCCCCGGAATGCCATCGACGAAGTCCTGCACGTTGAGGCTTTCGCAGGTCCACTGCCAATGCACACCGGGAATCAGGATGTCATCGCGGCCATCGAAGTTGCGTGCGATGCGTTCGGAATTGCGGCACTCGGCGGCGAAATCCATCTCGCTGCGCAGCGATATGGTGAACTGCTGCACCACTTCAGCTGGCCGATAGCGGCGCAGATCAGGCAGGCGCGCTTCGACGATTTCAGCCAGCCGCGCCAACAAACGCAGGTCGGCTTCAACCACATCACGGATGCCTGGCCTGCGTATTTTCAGCACCACCTCGCGGCCATCGTGCAGACGCGCGCGGTGCGCCTGCGCCAAGGAGGCGGCGGCCATCGGGGCTTCATCAAGGAAGGCGAATACCTGCGTCGGCGCCGCGCCAAGATCGGCTTCCAACTGCTCGCGGATCGCGGCGTAAGGCAACGCGGGCACCGCGTTCTGCAGCTCGGATAGTTCGGCGATCCACTCCGGCGGCAACAGGTCCACGCGCGTGGCCAGCACCTGGCCAAGCTTGACGAAGGTTGGCCCCAGTTCCTGCATCGCGCTGCGTACGCGTACCGGCGCGGTCATCCGCAACATCTGCTGGCTGTCATTCCAGCGCACCAGCCGGCCTGCGCGCTCAAGCACCGAGGCCAACCCGGTCCGGCGCACCACGTCGCCGAAACCATAGCGGATCAGAACCGCTGCTATTTCCTGCAATCGGCCCAGTTCACGGACCGTGCCCAGTGTTTCCCACATCGCGACTTATCCCGGTTGCTGGCCGGGCCAGCATGTCATAGATGCTCGTCGATGCCGCGCAATGCAGCGTCCACGGTTTGCCGGCGTACGGCATCGCGGTCGCCATCGAACTGGAACAGCTGCGCCCGCGCATAGCCGCCGCGCCGCTTCCAGCCGATCCAGACACTGCCGACCGGCTTGTCCGGACTGCCACCACCGGGGCCGGCGATGCCGGTCACCGCCACCGCGATGCCGGCGCCGGAGTTGATCAGCGCACCGGCAACCATTTCCAGCACAGTCTCGCGGCTGACCGCACCGAACTGCTCCAAGGTCTGCGCGCGGACGCCGAGCAGTCGCTGTTTGGCTTCGTAGCTGTAAACCACCATGCCGCAGTCGAAGAAAGCCGAGGAACCGGCGATATCGGTCATGCTCTTGGCGATCCAGCCGCCGCTGCAGCTTTCTGCGGTTACCAGCTGCAGCGAGGCGTGCTGCAGGCGCTCGCCGAGTGCGGCGGCCAGGGCATTGAGATCGGCATCGGTTGGATTGGACATTGCGGTAAAGGGGGCTGGGCGGAGAACCCTTACGTTTTACCGCAGATGACGCCCGCGTGGGAGTTGTGGGAGCGGCGTAAGCCGCGAAGCAGACACATCATCAGATTGCACGGGTGCTGCCAGCTTCAGGAGCTCTTGCTTCGCGGCTCACGCCGCTCCTACACAACAAAACAGCCGGCACGAGGCCGACTGTCTCTTCCCGCCCGGATCACCACTCAGGCAGCTTTTCCGGCAACAAGGGCCGGATCACCGCACCGTCCTCGCTTGCAGCAAGCTTCTCAGCTTCAGCAATCGGAATATCCACTTCGATCAACCAGCCTTCTTCATCGGCCTGCTCGCTGCGGATGACTTCCAGCTGATGCAGGCGCGCGCGCAGGCGGCCAGCACTCGGCGGCAGACGGACCTGACCGGTGACATGCTGCAGGCCCAGGCGCTTGCCCAGCACCGACTGCAGCAGCTCCAGCCCGCGACCATCGCGTGCGGAAACCCAGACACGCTCGCGGCGCGATTCGTCCGGAACGCCATCCTGCGCGTCATGGCGCACTTCAGCGCCTTCGATGCGATCAATCTTGTTGAACACCAGCAGCTGCGGCAGATCGCCAGCACCTACGGCTTCCAGCACTTCATCGACCTGGGCGATACGCTCCTCGCGCAGCGGATCAGCGGCATCGACCAGATGCAGCAGGAAATCCGCCTCACGCGCTTCGGAGAGCGTGGAACGGAAGGCCGCCACAAGGTCATGCGGCAGATTGCGCACGAAGCCGACGGTGTCCGCCAGCATCGCGTTGCCGCCCGGCAGGTTGATGCGTCGAACGGTGGGGTCCAGCGTCGCGAACAACAGATCGGCCGCGTAAGCGCCAGCACCGGTCAAGGCATTGAATAGCGTGGACTTGCCGGCATTGGTATAGCCGACCAGCGCGATACGCGGCATTTCGCTGCGCACGCGCGCGCGGCGCATCTGGGTGCGCTGCACCTCGACCTTTTCCAGCCGCTTCTGCAGCTGTTCCACCCGCTTCTGCAGCAGGCGGCGATCGGTTTCCAGCTGGGTTTCACCCGGGCCGCGCAGACCGATGGAACCACCACGCTGACGCTCAAGGTGGGTCCAGCCGCGGACCAATCGCGTGGCCATATGCCGCAACTGGGCCAGCTCAACCTGCAACTTGCCTTCGTGGCTGTGCGCACGCTGAGCAAAGATGTCCAGGATCAGACCGGTGCGATCAATCACCCGGCGCTCCAGATAGCGCTCAAGGTTGCGCTCCTGCACCGGGCTGAGTTGATGGTTGACCAGCACCAGATCGGCGCCGGTCGCGTCGGCGGCAGCCTTCACTTCCTCCAGCTTGCCGCTGCCGATCAACGTCGAAGGGTTGGGCCTGTCCATGCGCGCACTGATGGTCGCGGCAATAGTTGCCCCGGCCGAGCGCGCCAGATCGGTGAACTCCTCAAGTACGTCTTCTTCCAACCGGCCAACATGCGGCTGGATCAACAGCGCATGTTCGCCCTTTTTAGAGCGGTCAAACATGCGCCGCCACCTGCTTATTCGTTGTCGTTGTCAATTTCGTCATCAGCTGCCTGACTTCCATCACCCGATTGCACATAGCCACCACCCGGCCCCACACGCACGTTGCGCGCCGGCACCACGGTGGAAATGGCGTGCTTGTAGACCATCTGGCTGACGGTATTGCGCAGGAGCACCACGAACTGGTCAAACGACTCAATCGTGCCCTGCAATTTGATGCCATTTACCAGGTAGACCGAAACCGGCACGCGCTCACGGCGCAACGCATTCAGAAACGGATCCTGCAAAGACTGCCCCTTGGACATCGTCTACTCCTCGTTATTGTTTTTATGGACCGGACTGATGGCGGCGTCCCCTGCCCGTCCGGAACCTGATGGTACACCGCCCGGCGGGCGGTCAGCCTTGCAGAAAGCGGGAAACCGCGTTCTGCACACCAGACATGTCCCGAACCGGGTCAAACCAGCGTGCATCCAGCTCGCCACGCAGCCAGGTGAGCTGGCGTTTGGCCAGCTGACGGGTGGCGAACACGCCCTTGTCGCGGAACTCGGCAGCAGTCCCCTGTCCGTCCAGGAACTGCCAAGCCTGCCGGTAACCGACCGCCCGCACCGCCGGCAGGTCCAAGGGCGCCGGTACCGCCGCCATCTGCGGCAGCGCCCGCAGCGCCCGCACTTCGTCCAGAAAGCCGCGCTCCAGCATCAGGTCGAAGCGGCGTTCGATACGTTGATGCAGGACCGCGCGGTCAGCCGGGGCCAGCACCAGTTTCAGCACCCGCGCCGGCAATCGCGCGATCCCCGGCAAGCCCTGCCAATAGCTGATTGGCTTGCCGGTCAATCGATACACCTCCAACGCCCGCTGGATGCGCTGCGGATCAGTGGCGTGGATGCGCGCTGCGGCGACCGGGTCAACAGCTGCCAACTGCGCGTGCAGAGCCGGCCAGCCGCAGACCTCGGCCTCAGCGGCGATAGCCGCACGCATTGCCGGGTCGGCCTCGGGCATCGGCGACAGCCCCTGCAGCAAGGCACGGAAATACAGGCCGGTGCCGCCGGCAAGAATCGGCATTTTGCCGCGTGCAACGATGTCACGCACCGCCGCCGTGGCGTCGGCGGAGAACTCGGCCGCCGAATAGGTCTGCCAAGGGTCGCGCAGATCCAGCAGATGATGGCGGATGCCGTCCTGCTCCACGGCGTCAGGCTTGGCCGCGCCAATGTTGAGGCCACGGTAGACCAGCGCCGAATCGACACTGACGATCTCACCGTTATAGGCCTTGGCCAGAGCAATGGCCGCCGCGGTCTTGCCGGACGCGGTCGGCCCCATCAGGGCGATGGCCAAGGGCCGTTGATCGATGCCCATCAATCCTCGTCCGGCCAACGCGGCATTGCAGGCTTGTCGGCGCGCGGAGCGGGCACCGCATCGAACGCAGCCAGCACCTTTAGCGCGTCAACTGTGGCGGCAACGTCGTGCACACGCACCATCATCGCGCCCTTCTGCACGGCTAGCAGATGCGCGGCCAGTGAACCGGCCACACGTTCGGCAGCATGCGCTCGCCCCGTGACATCACCAATGCAGCGCTTGCGCGAGAAGCCCGCCAGCACCGGCGCACCCAGATCGTTCAAACGATCCTGTGCGGCCAGCAAGGCAAAATTCTGAGTGGTGTCCTTGTTGAACCCGTAACCCGGGTCCAGCAGCAGGCGCTTGCGCCCGATACCGCCCATCTCGGCGGAGAAAATCCGCTCGGCGAGGAAGCGCTGCACGTCGCCCGCAATATCGACGTAGGCCTGCGCAACGCCAGCATCGTAAGGACCGCCCACGGCGTGCATCAGCACCACCGCTGCCTTGGATGCAGCAACCACTTCCAGCGCACCGGGCTGCCGCAGGGCCTGTACGTCGTTGATCATGTGCGCGCCTGCGGCCAACGCCGCGCGCATCACTTCCGGCTTGAACGTATCCACGCTCAGTGGCACTGCCACCTGCGCGACCAGCGCTTCGATTACCGGCACGACGCGATCGATCTCCTCCTGCACCGATACCGGGCTTGCTCCCGGGCGAGTGGATTCACCGCCGATATCCAGCAGATCCGCCCCCTGTTCGACCAACGCCAAGGCATGCGCGACGGCAGCAGCGGTGTCCGCATGCTGGCCACCGTCGGAGAACGAATCCGGGGTGACGTTGACGATGCCCATCACCTGCGGCCGATCCAGCCGCAGCGTACGCTCGCCACACTCAAGGGTTGGGAAAACATCAAACATGGGCGCTCCGGCGGACTGCAACGGCGCCTAGTTTAAGCCACCGCGCCGGCCCTCCAGCGAAGTCGCCAGGCAGCCCTACCTGTTATCGGAGCGGCGGCATCAAGCCTCAGCGCTTGTTGCGGGCGCGGATCCGGCTGCCGATCAGGCTCAGGATCACGCCCAGCACCACACCGATGAAAATACCGGCCAGAAAGTTGTTGGTCTTCACTCCGAAGCCAACGCCGGCCACGGTGGCGATGATCATCTCCGGCACATTCGCAGAGGGTGCCTTGGGCGGCGACGGAGCATCATTCATGGGAAAAACCTGAGAAATCCAAAGTGACGCCATTCTCGCCCAGCGCAGGGCCTGGCGCATAAAAAAACGGGCCGGAAAACCGGCCCGTTCTTGTCGCGTTGATGCTGCGCGCTCAGTGCTGGCCGGCAGGATCAGTGATCGGCGCCACCGGCTGCGGGGCATCGCCACCCTTGCCATCATCGGCACGGTCGTTGTTGCCACCCTTGTCCACCCAGCCTGCAGGCGGCGACGGCTTGCGGCCTTCCATGATCGCCTTGACCTGGTCGGCATCGATGGTTTCCCAGTCCAGCAGCGCAGCAGTCATTGCCTCGACGATCTGGCGCTTCTCATCCAGGATCTTGTAGGCAACGTTGTACTGCTCGTCGAGGATGCGACGGATCTCCGAGTCCACCTTCTGCTGGGTGGCCTCGGAAATGGTCTTGCTGTGCATGCCATAGCCGCCTTCCTCATCGGCGTAGACCATGATGCCCAACACATCGGACATGCCGTACTTGGTGACCATGGCACGGGCCAGCTTGGTGGCGCGCTCGAAGTCATTGGAGGCACCGGTCGACATCTCGCCGACAAAGATCTCCTCGGCGATACGGCCACCGAACAGGATCGCCAACTCTTCCAGCATGCGCTCCTTGTACTTGCTGATGTGGTCATGCTCCGGCAGCTGCCAGGTCAGGCCCAGCGCCCAACCGCGCGGCATGATGGTGACCTTGTGCACCGGGTCGGCCTTGGGCAGCGACATGGCGACAACGGCATGACCAGACTCGTGATAAGCGGTATTGCGACGCTCTTCCTCACGCATGACCATGCTGCGGCGCTCAGGACCCATGTAGATCTTGTCCTTGGCG
This sequence comes from Stenotrophomonas sp. STEN083, assembly GCF_056759195.1. Lineage (NCBI taxonomy): Bacteria > Pseudomonadati > Pseudomonadota > Gammaproteobacteria > Lysobacterales > Lysobacteraceae > Stenotrophomonas > Stenotrophomonas sp. STEN083. The sequence continues at coordinate 21,219 of NZ_JBRRCU010000048.1, forward strand.
TCCTCGAAGTCCTTCATGTCGACTTCCTGCTTGTTGCGACGAGCCGCAAACAGGGCGCCTTCATTGATCAGATTGGCCAGATCGGCACCGGAGAACCCCGGGGTACCGCGTGCCAGCACTTCCGGACGCACGTCATCGGCGGCCGGCACCTTGCGCAGGTGCACGCGCAGGATCTGCTCGCGGCCCTTGATGTCCGGCAGGCCGACCATGACCTGGCGGTCAAAACGGCCCGGACGCAGCAGCGCCTTGTCCAGCACGTCAGGACGGTTGGTGGCAGCGATCACGATCACGCCTTCGCCGCCTTCAAAGCCGTCCATCTCAACCAGCATCTGGTTCAGGGTCTGCTCGCGCTCATCGTGGCCACCGCCGGTGCCCGAGCCGCGGTGACGGCCGACGGCATCGATTTCGTCGATGAAGATGATGCACGGCGCGTGCTTCTTGGCCTGCTCGAACATGTCGCGCACGCGGCTGGCGCCGACGCCGACGAACATCTCGACGAAGTCCGAACCGGAGATCGCGAAGAACGGGACCTTGGCCTCGCCCGCAATGGCACGGGCCAGCAGCGTCTTACCGGTACCCGGCGGACCCACCATCAGCACGCCGCGCGGAATCTTGCCGCCGAGCTTGGTGAACCTGGACGGATCACGCAGGAACTCGACCAGTTCGCCGACTTCTTCCTTGGCTTCGTCGCAACCGGCGACGTCGGCAAAGGTGACCTTGATCTGGTCTTCGCCCTGCAGCTTGGCGCGGGATTTACCGAAGGACATCGCGCCCTTGGCACCACCGCCACCGCCCTGCATCTGGCGCATCATGAAAATCCAGAAGCCGATCAGCAGCAGTATCGGCAGGAACTGCAGCACGATGCCCCAGAAACTCGGGCCAGCCGGTTCCTGACGGGCAACTTCAACATTCTTGGAATACAGCTGGTCCAGCAGCTTCGGGTCGGCCGGGGCATACAGCGCACCGTCGGAACCGTCAGCGCGCTTGAAGCGCAGGTGATTGGTGGTCAGCGTGGTCTTGTCGGTGTATTCGACCGACTTGATCCGGCCAGCATCCACTTCCTGCAGGAACTGCGTGTAATTGCGTGCATCGCCAGCGGCGGCTGCCCCACTGCGCGGGGCAAAACTCTGGAACACCACCATCAGCACGACGGCGACAACCACCCATAACAGGAGGTTCTTGGTCAGGTCGTTCATCCTCATCGGCTCCGGTGTCCCTCTAGATACTAAATGCTGAAAAGTCGTATGGCTGAGCTTACTTTATCTGGGTACGCTTGCCCTGCCCCAAGGCATAAACCTCGGATGAACGCTTGCGTGAAGCGTCCGGTTTGCGAATGGCGACCTTGTCATAACGACGGCGCATTTCACGCACGTAGTCATCAAAGCCGACGCCCTGGAACAACTTGATCAGGAACGCCCCGCCCGGCTTGAGATGGTTATCGGCAAAATCCATCGCCAACTCCGCCAGGTGCATCATCCGCGGCTGGTCAACCGCATCCATACCACTCTTATTGGGGGCCATATCCGACAGCACAAGGTCTACCGGCTGCTCGCCAACCATGGCTTCGAACTGCGATAGGACCGTTTCTTCCCTGAAGTCCCCGTGAAGGAACTCCACGCCAGCCAAAGGCGGCATCTCCAGGATATCCAGCGCCAAGACACGGCCGGTGTCGCCCATCTGCCTGCGCACCTGCTGCGACCAGCCACCCGGCGCGGCGCCCAGATCGACCACCACCATATGCGGCTTCAGCAGGCGGTCACGTTCCAGCAGCTCCTCCAGTTTGTAGGCCGCGCGCGAGCGCATGCCCTCCTTCTGGGCCTTTTTCACAAAAGGATCGGAGAAGTGTTCTTTCAGCCAGCGCTGGCTACTTTTGCTACGGGAAGGCATCGGCAATGGGGCTCACAGGGGTGGTCATGATACCCTGAACCCCCTTGATTACCTGTAGTCCTGCATGTCCATCGTCCTGACCTCGGCCCAGAACCGATTCCTGCGCGGCATTGCGCACGACCTGAAAGCACTGCTGCAGATCGGTGGCAAAGGGGTCTCTCCGGCCTTTTTGGCCGAGCTTGACGAAGTGCTGGAGCGCCATGAGCTGGTCAAGGTAAAGGTTGCTGCAGAAGACCGCGAAGCCCGCGACACCCTGATCGAGGAACTGATCCAGGCCAGCGGTGCCGCCCTGGTCCAGCGCATCGGCCACGTCGCCGTGCTGTATCGCCCGGCCAAGGAAAAGCGTCAGATCGTGCTGCCGCGCGGCTGATAGCCGAGGAATACCCATGCAGTTCAGTCGCGAGCTTCCTGATTACATTTATTCCCTGCGCTCGGCCGATGGCCGCCATGCTCAGGTGAACGACCGCGCACTGAGCCGCAGCTTCATCCTCGCGCCGAACAGCTTGATTGAAGACTGGCCGGTTGCCTCGGTGGCCGAGTTGCGCGCCGAAGATCTGGACGCAGCCTTGGAACTGAATCCGGCGCTGGTGATCCTTGGCACGGGTGACAAGCAGATTTTCCCGCCCGCGGCGATCATGGCAGCCTGCCTGACCCGCGGCATCGGCATCGAGGTAATGAACAACGCCTCGGCCGCACGCACCTACAACGTGCTGGCCGGTGAAAACCGCCGCGTGGTGATGGCCATCATCCTGGAAAGCACTCCGTAAGGCGCAGTCATGCTGCGCTGGGGCACTCTTGTAGGAGCGGCCTAAGCCGCGAAGCCAGCGGCTTAGCAGCCCGCAGACATGCCGGCAATCCCAACGAAACCTAACCCGCAGTCCGTGCCAGCAAAGCTGGATGCCGCACTGTAGTGCCGAGCCATGCTCGGCAGGGGCCTTGCTGCCAAGGCATCAGCGAGTTCATCAGCCTCGCGGCTTACGCGACTCCCACAAGTGCGGTGCGCATTGACGCATCACCGGGGAAGCCGCTGCCGAGCATGGCTCGGCACTACAGGTAAAGCTGCAACGCCGGAAACGCCTACCGAATCTCCTGCCACACCTGAAGATATCGAAAACCCGGTGATACCGGATTCTTCATGTCGCTATCTAACGAGTCAGCGGCTCTCCCTTCAGCCAACACACCAGCAGCATCGACAGGGCCACGCAAGCGTGAGAACCGGCGAACGCGACCGGCTTGATCGTAGGCGGAAACAGCAGAAAAGCCGCCGACAACAGCACCGCCACCAGCGCATATACGACCCAGCCCTGCCAAGCCAGCGGCCAACTCCAACCATGCCCGTGGCTTGAGGCCTGGAACCAGTACTTCGGCTTCTGCATCCCACCTCCTTCTCAAACCGTGGATGCCGTCGCGACACCCCGGCAATCCTGTCACCACCACGATTCGTGGGCGCAACATATCTGCTACAGGCCCCGCCCAATGATCAGGGCGGGACCGCGAACACTCAGCGGTTCGGCAGGTAAACCAGCGGATCTACCGGCTTGCCGTTGTAGCGGATCTCGAAGTGCAGCATGTCGCGTGAGGTGCCGGTGCGGCCCATCTCGGCAATCTGGTCGCCCGCTTTGACGCTCTGGCCTTCGTTGACCAGGCGCTTGCGGTTATGACCGTAGGCCGACAGCCATTGGTCGTTGTGCTTGATGATGATCAGCTCACCATAACCAACCAGGCCGGCACCGGAATACACCACCACGCCCGGGCCCGCGGCACGTACCGCCTGACCACTGCTGCCGGCGATGTCCACGCCCTGCTTGGTCGCCTCACCAGCCACGAAACGGCCTACCAGCGCACCCTCTGCCGGCCAACGCCAGGCGATGCCGCTGTTGACCGGCGTAGGCGTCGCTGCCGGCGGCGGGGTCGCCGGGCGCGTAGCCGTCGTCGTTGAACCACTGCTTGCCGGCGGCCGGCTGGCCGTCGCGCCACCCGGATACAGACGCAGCGCCTGCCCCGGGTAGATGGTGTACGGCTCGGACAGGCCATTCCAGGCTGCGAGATCACGCGGCGTGATGTTGTTGATCCGGGCGATGCCGAACAACGTGTCGCCACGGCGAACGATTGCGGTCTGCCCAGGCTTGGCCACCGAGGTGCGCGGCGTGGTCGAGGTGGATGAACCCGAGCTGCCGCCAGAGGGTTTCACCACCGTGGCGGTACCACACGCCGCCAACGAGACCACCGCCAGAACGGCCAGCGTCATGCCCAAGCCCTTGCCCAACATCAATGCATTCATGCGAATTTAGCCCTCCAGACCAGCCACGCCACCAGGCCCACCACCAATGCGGTGGCAATCCAGCCCAACGGCTCAATCCAGCGCCGCAACCGTTCAGCCGCCTGTGCGCCACCGAAGCGGATCACCGCCGCCAACAAATAAACCCGCTTGCCGCGTCCGACCAGCATGCTCAACACATACTGCGGCATCGGCACGCCGACGATACCCGAGGCCCATGTGAAGACCTTCATCGGGATGGGCATGAAGCCGCCCAGCACCAGGAAGGTGAACACTGCCCACGGCGACTCAGCCATCTTGGCCTGCAAGGTAGCGATGCCGCCTTCAATCGCCGGCAGCATGCCCATTGCCTCGAACAGCGGCTTGAGCACCTCGAAGGCGTAATGGCCCAACGCGTAGCCCACCATCGCGCCGACCATGGAGCCAGCCAGGCTCAGGGTCGCGAAACGCCAGCCCTTGCGCGGCTGTGCCACGCACATCGGCATCAGCATCACTTCCGGCATCACCGGAAAGATGATGGCTTCGATGAAACTCAGCACGGTCAAATAGGTGGGCGCACGCTCATTGGCAGCCCAGACCATGGCGCGGTCGTACAACGGCCCGAAAATCTTCATTCAGTGAGTAGTCCTGTGCTCAGTCAAGCATGCCCGGCAACAACGGTACGAAGCTCACCGGTGCCAGCTCTTCCTGGGTAATGGTGCCATCGGCTTGCCGGGTCAGTTGCAACAGCACCTGTCCGCCCGGCCCGCCAACCGGCGCGACCAGTCGGCCACCGACGGCCAACTGATCGATCAATGCATCCACCAGCGCCGGCGCAGCGGCCGTCACCACGATGGCGTCATATGGGCCGTGCTCGGGCCAGCCAATGCGGCCGTCGTCATGCTTGGTACGGATGTTCATGCCGAGGTGCCGGAAGCGCTTGCGCGCCTGCCGCAGCAGGTCGCCAATACGTTCGACGGTAAACACCTCAAGCCCGAGCGCCCCCAGAATGGCGGCCTGGTAACCCGAGCCAGTGCCGACTTCCAACACCTTTTTCGGCGCGACCGCCAACACCACCTCGGTCATCCGTGCCACGACCCAGGGCTGGGAGATGGTCTGACCATGGCCGATCGGCAACGCCGTGTCTTCGTAAGCGCGTGAGGCCAGCGCCTCATCAATGAACAAGTGACGCGGCACTACCCGCACGGCGTTGAGCGTGGCCTCGTCGGCAATACCCACTTCGCGCAGGCGATCGACAAGGCGATCGCGCACCCGCTGCGAGGTCATGCCGATACCCACGGCCTCCGGCTGCAGGCGCATACGCGGCGTCATTCAGGCTTCCCCAGGGTTTCGGTCAACCCACCGACCCAGCTGGCAACCTTTTCCAGGGCCGAATAGCGCGTCAGGTCGACCTGGATCGGGGTGATCGAAATATGCCCGGTACGCACCGCGTGGAAGTCGGTGCCGGGACCGGCGTCCTGCTCACTGCCGGCCGGGCCGATCCAGTACACGGTATTGCCGCGCGGATCGGTCGCCGGAACGCAGGCTTCGGCGCGATGGCGATTGCCAAGCCGGGTGACCTCAAAGCCACGGATCTCGTCCCAAGGCAGGTCCGGCACGTTGACGTTGAGGATGGTGTCGGCTGGCAATGGATCAGCGATGAGCCTGGACACGATCTCCACCGCAGCGCGTGCTGCGGTAACGAAGTTCTTGGCTTCATGCTTGTGCGTGACCAGCGACACCGCCACCGAGGGCAGGCCGAGGTGGCGCCCTTCCATCGCCGCCGATACCGTGCCCGAATAGATCACGTCATCGCCGAGGTTGGCGGCATTGTTGATGCCCGACACCACGATGTCCGGCTCGAATTCGAGCATGCCGGTCAGCGCCAGATGCACGCAGTCGGTCGGCGTACCCGCCACCGCACAGGTGTAGTGGTCAATGCGGCGCAGACGCACCGGTTGATCCAGCGTGAGTGAGTTGGAAGCACCCGACCGGTCACGGTCCGGCGCCATCACGGTGACTTCGTGTCCGGCGTTGCGAAGCTCCTCAGCCAACATCTTGATGCCGGGGGCGTCCACACCATCGTCATTTGATACAAGTACGCGCATTAAAGGCCTGGGTTACTGGATCAACACGCGACGCTCCCACTCAGCGCCGCAATCGCCGGAACCTCCGGTTAGTACATCACCGTGACGGACCGACCTGAGCGGCCATGATACCGGAATGCGCCGCGGCACTTTCCACCTCCGCGGGGCTTGCCTGCGACTGTGTGCACGTTACGCTGTACAAATGTCGCACCCAGATGAAGAAGATGACGCCGCACTGTTCCGCTCGGCCATTGGCGAGGTAACGCCGATGCGCCCCGTGGAGGCAGCGCCTACAGGCAAGCCACGCCCCAAACCGCGCGCGCGCATGGCAGAACAGGATGAATCCGAGGCCCTGGGCGAATTTGCCCGCCTTTTACATTCAAGCAAGCCACTGGAAGCCGGCGACAACGCCAGCTACCGGCGCGACAACCTGCCTCCGCAGATGTTCCAGCGGCTCAAGCGTGGCCAGTATTCAGTGCAGGACGAATTGGACCTGCACGGTGCCACCTCCGCCCAGGCCGAGAACCTGCTGCGCCAGTTCCTGCTGGAAGCACGCGCGCATGAACACGGCTGCGTGCGCATCATCCACGGCAAGGGCCTGCAGTCCGATGGCGGTGCGCCGGTACTGAAGAACCTGGTCGACCGCATGCTGCGCCAGCGCAATGATGTGCTGGCATTTCATTCCGCGCCGCCTACCCAGGGCGGTACCGGCGCTGTACTTGTATTGCTGGCCAACCGCTGAGCGGCCAGCTCGGCCAGTTTGTTCGCTTGGACGGCGTAGCTCTGCAGTCTCTGTAGCCCGGGTAAGCGCAGCGCACCCGGGGCTGTCCGTGAGGAACCCTTAAACACTTCCGGATACCCGCTTCCCGGGTGCGCTGCGCTTACCCGGGCTACGATCTGACCACCCGTACTCAGTCAGCGGCGCTCTCTTCGCTCGATGTCTCGGCTTCAGATGCCGGAGCACCCGCAATTTCATTGCGACTGGCGTCGGTCACTTCACCCAGTTCGTGCAGCACCGCCGTGGCGTAGCAGCCCGGCGGCAGCGCGAACGACACTTCAAGTACGTCGTCGGCCAGCCACTGATGCTGCATCAGCATGGGCTTGAGGCGCAACGAGCGGCGCTCCTGCTTGAGCCCGGCCTGCTCCAGCCCGGCACGGAGCGCCAAGGCCTGCTCATCACCCAGGGCCTGATCTTCCAATGCCCGTGCGGCATCGGTCGCGCGCAGCTCACCAACACCCCACAACGGCGCGCTGGGATGGATATCGAAACGCCCCAGACGCTCAGCCAGCACCTCGTTCATCGGCTCCGGGCCGAACACCGAACGGCTGCCGTCCAGCATCCACACCTCGCCTTCCAGCGCCGTGTCCCAGTTGCCCTGTTCCACGCGTGCGGCCAGCACGCGGTTGAACAATGCAGAGCGCGCGGCGGACAACAGCATCGAATGCTGGTCCTTGCGTACCCGACGGCCGGCAAACATCTGCAATGCTGCTGGCACGTTGCCGCCATCACGACCAAAGCGCTGTTCGCCAAACCAGTTCGGCAGGCCGCGTGCAGCGACAATCTGCAGGCGTTCCTCGATGGCCGCCTTGTCACCTTGCACACCACGCAGCACCAGCTTGAAGCGGTTGCCCGCCAATGCGCCACGCTGCAGCTTGCGGTTGTGCCAGGTCGACGCCAGCACGTGCAGCTCGTCCGACTCCAGCAGCGCCAGATCCGGCGCCACGCGCTTGGGCAGGTGCACGCTGAAGCGCTGCGTGGTCACCGCATGCCGATCCTTCTGCCCGGCATAGCTGACGCCCATTTCCGGCACGCCCGCCCACTGCGCCAACTGCTTGGCAATCGCCACGGTATTGGCGCCGCGCTTGCGGATGTCCAGCAGCAGGTGCTCACCCTCGCCGGTCGCTTCGAAAGCGGGAATTTCATCAACCTGGAAGTCTTCCGGCACGCTGCGGATCGCCGCTGTCAGCACCGGTTCGCCAAAGGCCAACGGCAGCGCGATCATGCGGCCACCAACAAGGCCACGGCCTGCGCGGCAATGCCTTCTTCGCGACCGGTGAAACCCAGCTTTTCGCTGGTCGTTGCCTTGATGCTGACCCGATCCAGATCGATCTGCAGCAGCTGCGCCACCTTCTCGCGCATCGCCAACGCATGCGGGCCCACCTTGGGCCGCTCGCAGATCACGGTGATGTCGACATTGCCGACCTGCCAGCCACGCTCGCGCAGCAGCTCGTTGCAGTGCGTGACAAAGCGACTGCTGTCCGCCGCCTTCCAGCGATCATCGGAGGGCGGGAAATGCACGCCAATGTCACCCAGCGCCAGCGCGCCGAGCATGGCGTCGCACAATGCGTGCAAGGCCACGTCGCCATCGCTGTGTGCGAGCACGCCGCGGCTGTGCGGCACGCGCACGCCGGCCAGCATGATGTGGTCGCCCTCACCGAAGGCATGCACGTCATAGCCTTGGCCGATACGGATGGGAGGGAAGGAAACGGAAGAGTTCATGGCAGTACTTCTTGGCAGAGCCGGCGCCAACGCGCCGGCAAGGGATCAGCTGCCGCGCCGCGACAGCTCGAATTCGAAACGGGCCAGATCGGCCGGGGTAGTGACCTTGAAATTGCTTTCCGCGCCTTCGATCAGCAACGGACGCACGCCCTGCCGCTCCATCGCCATCGCTTCATCAGTGACATCAACACCGGCGGCAGCGGCATCGAGCAGCGCACGGGTGAGTTGATGGCGGCGAAACAACTGCGGGGTCAACGCGCGCCACAGGCGCTCACGCGGCTCCGTGCCGTCAATGCCGCCGTCATCACCAGCTCGTTTGAGCGTGTCGCGCACCGGCGCGGCAAGAATGCCGCCAACCGGATCAGCGCGCCCTACTTCCAGCAAACGGCTTAGATCAGCCGCCGCCAGATTTGGCCGAGCGGCGTCGTGGACCAGCACGAAGTCATCGGCACGCACGCTGTCCGGCAGAGCCTGCAAACCAGCCAATACCGACGCCGCACGGGTCTCTCCTCCCACGCAGGTCAGCACCGGTTTGTCGGCAAAGGAGGTCCAGCCCGGCCAATCGGCATCGTTCTCGGCAATGGCCACCATCACCCCGGCCACGCCGGGATGGGCGAGCAGGGACTGCAGGGCATGGGCAAGCAAGGGCTCACCATCGGCCAGCAGGTACTGCTTGGGCACCGGCCCGCCGAAGCGCGCGCCACGCCCAGCAGCGGGAACCACGGCCCAGGTCTGCACGATCAAGGGATGTTCTCCGGTGGCAACTGTTGATTGCCCTGCCCGGCCGGCGTTGCCGCTGCAGTTGTCGCTGCCGGCGTCGGCGCGGCAGGCGCCGTTACCGGGGCGTTTTCGACGACCCGGTAAAACTTTTCACCCGGCTTGATCATGCCCAGTTCGCTGCGCGCACGCTCTTCGATGGCAGCCTCGCCATCCTTGAGATCCTGGACTTCGGCCGCCAGGGAATCATTGCGCTGCTGCAGACCGTCGTTGTCACGCTTCTGGTTGGCCACCTGCGCCTCGAGCATCATCACTTCGCCCGAGTTGCCTTGGCCAAACCAGAAGCGGTACTGCAGTAAACCCAGCAGTACCGCCAGCACCAGCAGCAGCCAGCGCCAATTACGCATGACGATCAGCGCTTGAGCGAGACAAACGCATCACGACCAGCGTAGCGCGCGCCGCTGCCGAGGGCTTCCTCGATGCGCAGCAGCTGGTTGTACTTGGCCACGCGATCGCTGCGGCACAACGAGCCGGTCTTGATCTGGGTGGCAGTGGTGGCCACGGCGATATCGGCAATGGTGGTGTCTTCGGTTTCGCCCGAACGGTGCGAGACCACGGCCGCATAACCGGCCTTGTCGGCCATGGCGATGGCTTCCAGGGTTTCGGTCAGGGTGCCGATCTGGTTGACCTTGATCAGGATGGCGTTGGCGGTGCCCGACTCGATGCCCTCGGCAAAGATCTTCGGGTTGGTAACGAACAGATCGTCGCCGACCAGCTGCACCTTGTTGCCAATGCGCTGGGTCAGCAGCTTCCAACCGGCCCAGTCGTTCTCGGCCAGGCCGTCTTCGATGCTGATGATCGGGTACTGCGCGGCCCAGTCGGCCAGGAAGTCGACGAACTGCTCGGAGGTCAGGCGCTTGTTCTCACCGACCAGGTTGTACTTGCCGTTCTCGTAGAACTCGCTGGAAGCGACGTCCAGGCCGAGCTGGATGTCTTCGCCAGCGTTGTAACCGGCCTTGCCGATCGCTTCCAGAATGGTGTCCAGGGCTTCGACGTTGCTGCGGAAGTCCGGCGCGAAGCCGCCTTCATCGCCCACCGCCGTACTCAGGCCGTGGCTCTTCAGCACCGACTTGAGCGCGTGGAAGATTTCGGTACCCGCGCGCAGCGATTCGCTGAACGAACTGAAGCCGACCGGCAACACCATGAACTCCTGGAAGTCGACGTTGTTATCAGCGTGCGCGCCACCGTTGATGATGTTCATCATCGGCACCGGCAACGACGGGGTGGCGCCGGTCTTGGCGGCCAGGTACTGCCACAGCGCCTGCTTCTTCGAAGCGGCGACCGCGTGGGCAGCAGCCATGGAAACACCGAGCAGCGCATTGGCGCCCAGACGGCCCTTGTTCTCGGTGCCGTCCAGATCGATCAGGCGACGGTCCAGGCCTTCCTGGTCTTCGGCATTGAAGCCGGCCAGTGCGGTGGCGATGGCGCCGTTGATGTTGCCCACGGCGTTGCGCACGCCCTTGCCCAGGTAACGGGTCTTGTCGCCATCGCGCAGTTCCACGGCCTCCTTGGTGCCGGTCGAAGCGCCGGACGGGACGGCGGCGCGGCCGAACGAGCCGTCGGCCAGGGTGACTTCGGCTTCCAGCGTGGGGTTGCCACGGCTGTCGAGGATTTCACGGGCGTGGATCTTGGCGATGTTGGTCATGTCTGGGGGCTAGGCTCGTTCAGGAGAGTCTGTTATCGACGGGAAACACAAATACCAGCCGGGAGTTTAAACGAAGCGCAGGCTGGCGCGGCCGTTGCTTTCGCCTGAAAGCGGCGCGGGCCGCTGAAACGCACAAGGCCCGCACTGGGCGGGCCTTGTTTGATGCCACCTGTAGTGGGGGGGGGGGCGGGGGGGGGGGGGGTGGGGGGGGGGGCCCGGCGCGCGAGCGGGCTGGGGGGTGCCGGGGGGCTGTGCGGGCGGAGGGCGTCCGCCC
>NZ_JBRRCU010000049.1:0-32612 GCF_056759195.1 Stenotrophomonas sp. STEN083
TAACTTTATGCGGGCACCGCGGGGGGGTTAAGGGGGGGTGCGCCAATTGGGGGTCTTCTTGGGTGTGTCTAAAAAAACCCCCAATCTGACCCCGGTTTTTCTGACCCCGGTTTTGCCTTTCAATTACAGCGCGGACCGGTCAGTGATGAATACCGGCAGCGGCACATCCAGCACTTCCGCACTCAGCCCGCGTCCGGCCAGGAAACCGGCGATGCTGTCAGCGATGGCGGGATTACCCACCCACATCTCGTTGTCATGGCTGGCGCTGCGTACCAGCAGTTCCTTGCCCTTGCTGAAACCAGGCAACAGCGCCTGAGCGTTGGCATGCGGGGTGCGGCCGTCGAGCGTGCCGCTGATGAACAGCACCGGCACGTCGCTGCGCAGCGGCGCACGGAAAGCTTCACCCAGGTCCAGCATGCCCAGGCCATCAGCAACTTCCGGGAACGGGAAGTTCAGAGCATCGCCGAGCAGGCTTTGGCGTGCCTGTGCCGCAGCCAGCGCGCGCCGTTGCGGGCTCTGCCCGGAGGCCACGTCCATCGCCGTCGGCATGGCGCGCCAGCCGCCCAGGCCATCACGCACCATCAAGGCGATGGCGCCGAGCAGGTCGTAGTCGCCAGCCTCGGCCTCACGCAGTGCCAGCGGCAGCATGCGCTGGGTGGAGCGGCGGCCGAGGGCGATCGCTATCGCCATCTGCGCATCAAACTCACCGATGGTCACCTTGCGGCCGTCATGCATCGGGCTGCTGCCCTGCCCCGGCTGCTGCCGCAACTTGGCCAACACGCGCTGCGCCGAGCCCTGCAGACCCTCGAAGCCGTCCTTCCTGGCGATGACCGCCAGGTCAGCCAGCAATGCGTCGGCCGTCAGCGGCAACTTGATCGTATCGTCCGGGCCTTCGCTGCCCATCAACACCACGCGCTCCAGGCTGTCCGGATGGCGGCGCACGGTGGCCAGCGCCAGATGCGTGCCGTAACTCATGCCCCACAAGCTCAGCTTGGGCAGCGCCATCGCCTTGCGCAGGTACTCGATGTCGTCGGCACTCTCGGCGGTGGTGTAGGCGCCCATATCAACCCCAGCGTCCTTCCAGAAACCGAGGCAGCTGGCCAGTGCGGCCTTTATTCCGACCAGGGCTGCGTCACGCTGCAGCGGCTTGGCATCGTCAAACTTCTGCTCGTGCGGGCACTCGGGCGGCATCTCGGAGAAGTCGGTACCGCGTTGGTCAAGCAGCAGCACGTCGGTCTCTCGGCGGACCCGGTCGAATACCGGCCAGCGCGGGCCTAGCGCGGTGCCGAAGCCAGAGCCACCCGGGCCACCGGCCAGATAGACCACCGGGGCAGCGCTGCCATTGCCGCCGGTCGCCGGCAGGCGCACCACACGCAGGCGGATACGCGGTCCGTTCGGCTCACTGTGGCGACGCGGGACTTCCAGGAAGGCCTCTTCGGTGGCGATGGTGCCGTTGTTCTTGGTCTGCATTGCATAGGGTGCAAACACCAGCGGTGCAACCGAGTCCTTGGCCAGCACCGGCGAGGCGCAGGCCAGCGCAAGACACAGCACCAACAAGCGGCCGGCACGTCCCAGCTTCCCCTTGTGTACCGCAAGCACTGCGCCAACGTCGTGTTGATGCGCGACGACAAGCGATGCGTTTGAAGGAGCCGCCAATGACTGCAGGCAAGGACGGCAAGCACTGGAAACAGACAGAGAGTTGTTGGACATGGCGGGCTCCGACTAGATGGGAAGGTGGGTGTTGCCGCGGCCCCGGCAACCCGGAGAAACCTCCCGTTGCCCTCGCCACGGAGCCAGCATCCCTCCCCCAATGGCGCTTGCGGGGAGCGCGTCCGCCGAACAGCTCCAACTCACCGCCCAGCGTCTCCACGCAGCCGATACGATAGGCCCATGCTGATCCTACGAATCCTGAGCGTACTGGCCGTGCTGGTCTTCGCGGTCGCCGCGTGGCTGGCCGTGTTGCTGCGTGACGTCAACAGCGTGCAAGTGCTGAGCGGAGAGATGGCGCCGGCCAGCGTTACCGCGACAGGCGGCCTGCCGACCTCGCCGCCCGCGGACATCAACTGGCAGCCAATCGATCAACAAACGCTGGCCAGCTGGCGCGGCCCGTACTGGCTGCGCTGGCAATCGCCCGCGTCCACCCAGCCGGACGATGGTGGCCGCGCCCTGCGGCTGTCCTTGCGCGGGGCCAGTCAGCTCTACTGGAACGGCCAGCCGATGCTCGGCAATGGCGTTGTCGGCACCAGCGCCGAGCAGGAGCAGCCCGGCCAGGTCGACATCACCCGCGTACTGCCGCCTTCCTCGCCCACTGGCACCGATGAATTGCTGGTGCTCGCCTCCAGCCACCATCAGCAGTTCGGCCTGTACAGCGCCGATGCCCTGGTTGCGGTGGCGCCGGCTGTGGTGTTGTACCAGCGCATCGTCCTGCCCTGGCTGATCGCGGCGCTGGCCACCGGTGCACTCGCCGCAGCCTGCCTGTACTTCCTCGCCTTGCAGCGCGGCCGACCGCAGATGCCAGGCGGGCGTTTGCTGCTCGCCCTGTGCGCCGTGGGCATTGCACTGCCGGTGATCGAAGGCTGGCGCCCGTTGCTCGGCTACCTCTACCCATGGCACGGCCTGCGCCTGTATGCACTGCTGGCGATGCATGTGGCAGCGGCCATCCTGCTTCCCGCCTACCTTGCGCGACGTTTCCGCGTTGCCGTGCCCAAGGGCCTGGGCATCGCCTACGCGGCCGCATTGGTGATCACTGCCGTGCTGCTGCCCAGCTTCGACATCCGCTCTGCGGTGGCGTTGTTGCTGAGCCTGCTGGCCTCTGCCGCGCTGCTGCTGCGCGCCAAAGGCGAGCGCGACGAACGCTGGCCGATCCTCGCCCTGCTGCTCGCCGGGGTATTGGCTTTGCTGTTTGCCCCCGGGGCATTCCTCGATGGCCCCTACTTCCTGCTGCTGGCGGTGCTGGTGGGCTTCCTGCTGCTGTGCCATGCGGCGCAGGTCCGCGACCTGGACCTGCACAACGCACGCCTGCGCGAAGAGCGTGCAAGCCTGTCGCTGCAGTTGCTGCAGCGAGGCATCCAGCCACATTGGCTGATGAATACCCTCACCTGCCTACAGGAACTGATCGAACAAGCCCCGACAAAGGCAAGCTGCTTGGTCGAATCGCTGGCCGACCAGTTTGACCGGCTACGCGAAAGCAGCAGCCGCCAGAGCGTTCCGCTCAGCGAAGAGCTGGCCCTGTGCCGCAACCATCTGGATATCGTCGGTCAGGCCCTGGATCAGACCATGGTGCTGGAGGTCGACGCCAACGACCTGCAGCTGTCGCTGCCCCCCGGCGTGCTGCATGCACAGGTCGAGAACGCCCTGACCCACGCCGGCGCGGTGGCCTGCGCGCAGCGACCGTTCCGCCTGCGCGTGCAACGCGACAAGCAACATTGGATTCTGGAACTGCGCAGCGCGCGTGGCTCCGCACCGCACCGTGGCCAGGGTACCGGCACCCGCTATATCGAGGCCAGCTTGGCGGCTTCCCATCCCAACCGCTGGCATTACAGCCAAGGCGCCGATGGCGCCGACTGGTACAGCCGCATCGAGCTCACATGCGCATATTGATCGTCGAAGATGAGCCGCTGGTCCGCCAGCGCCTGTTGCGCCTGTGTGCCGAACTGGCTGGCGGCCGCGCGCGCTTCGATGCAGTTGCCGATCTGGACGCGGCTGGCGACCGGCTGCAACGCAGCGTCTACGACGGCCTGCTGCTGGACCTCAACCTCGGCGGCGAAGATGGCTTCGACCTGCTGCGCAGCGCGGTAGCTGGCCGCTACCACTGCGTGGTCGTATCCGCCCACCGCGAGCGCGCCCTGCAGGCCTTTGAACATGGCGTGCTGGATTTCGTGCCGAAGCCCTTCTCGCGTGAGCGCCTGGGGCAGGCCCTTGAACGCCTGCTGGATGTCGGCCGCTACAGTTCGGGCCGCGCGCGTTACCTGGGCATCTGGCGCGCCCAAGGTACGGCGCTGGTTGAACTGGCCGATGTGCAGTGGATCCGCGCTGACGGCGACTACAGCGAGCTGCGCATGCGCGACGGTCGCAGTGAGCTGCACGACAAATCGCTGGCCGGCCTGAGCGGCGTGCTGCCGCCGGACTTCGTCCGCTGCCACCGCTCCTACCTGGTCAACCTGCGCCACGTCAGCACCCTGCATTCGGGAAGTGGCAGCCGCTACTGGTTGGTACTCAACGGTGGTGCTGAGCTGCCGGTCGGGCGCGCTCATGTTGCTGGCTTGCGGCAGGCGCTTGCGCTTGAGTGAACCAGCCGACACATGGAAGTGAGCGCTTTCCGTAGCCCAGGCAATCGCTGCAACAAACACATCAGCGCCATATCCGATTCAACGATCCCCGGGTGCACCGCGCGTACCCGGGCTACGTGCCTACGCTGGAGCTCTCAGGCCATCCGTCTGGCGAGGGCATCCCCGCCGCCTGCTCAAGGGCGCTGGGTCGATGAACGCGCTCTACCCAGCGCATCTTCAAAACGTTGCCTGTGCTCGTCCACCAGCCGGGCAAGCAGGCCGGGGTCCACAAATGCATCCTCATCGCCAGCCGCACGGCGCGCCTGCCGCTCAAGGATGCCAGTGGTATCGGGATGACCGCTCAAGACGATGTCCGCCTGCATCGTGCCAAGCTTTGCAAACGTCGCGCGGAAATCCTCGGCGATCGTCGGATAGCTGCGATTCCCAACCAGCGTATTGCCGGCGACGGTAATGCTGCACAGGAACAACACCTCGCGCGGCGTGCCACGGTCATTCACGGTCATGCTCCAGCTGGTGCAACCGGCGGTGTGCCCTGGTGTGAGGTGCGCGGTCAGTTCAACATCGCCCAAGCGGACCTTCTGCCCGTCGCTGACAATCTGGTCCACCTCGATCGGATCGAAGGGCTGGATACCGTAGTTGTTGTCACCCTGGTTTCTGCCATTCTCCAGTGCCCAACGATCCCCTGCGCTGGCGAGATAGCGCGCACCAGTATCCCGCTTGAGTGCCGCCATCGCTCCAACATGATCGGCGTGGGCGTGACTGCTGAGCAGCAGCCGCACATCGCGCAAGGGGATGCCAACGCTCTCGATGTTGCGCTCAATCTGCGCGGCATTGGCAGCCAACGGGGCATCGAGCAGGATCGAACCCTGCTCCGACACGATCAGATACGCCGAAAGTCCCTCCGTGCCTACGTAATACACGTTGTCGACGATATGAAACGGCTTGATCGGCAACGTCCAGTCCGCCGGCGGGCCAGCCCACGCGGACGCCGCCGTCACTCCCGAAGCCAGCACTGCCGCCACCCGCAATCCCCAACGAATCCCCTGCTTCTGCATCATCTGCGCACCTTGCCTGATAGGTGCAGAAACTGTGCGCCGCGCAGGCGTATTCGACAAACGCGTAGATCTGGGCAGAGGCATGAGCTTTTTCTAGGTCTTGCCACCTAGCTGCACCTGGCTCGGCACGGAACGTGCCCAGCACCAAGCAACCCGGGAATTGACGGCCAACGTTCGTAGCACACTGTAATTGCGGTTTTCCGGTCCACAAGTTTTTACGGCGTTTTCACCGTTTCGTATCGCCACCGGCTTGCGCCCAGCAGTATCTTCGCGTCCATCCGCCCCGAGAAGCCACAATGATCCGTCGATCCTTGTCCCTGCTGCTTCCGTCCCTGTTTGCCATGGCAACGCTATCCGCCTGCGACTCCTCCAACAAGCCAAATGCAGTCGCGGAAAAAGCACCAGCAACAAAGGCCAGCGAGTTACCGCTGTTCGAAACCTTCGGCGACCTGCATCGCGACATCGGCAGCAAAGTGCCGTTGGCGCAACGCTACTTCGACCAAGGCCTGCGCTTGGCCTATGGCTTCAATCATGAAGCCGCCGGACGTGCGTTTGCCGAAGCCGCACGCTTGGACCCGGCATGTGCACTATGCGTCTGGGGCCAGGCATTGGTGCTAGGGCCAAACATCAATCTGCCAATGGATCCAGCGGCTGCCAAGGACGCCACTGCATTGGCAACCCGTGCAGCCAGCTTGGCAGCCAGCGCGCGACCTGTGGATCAGGCCTTGATCCAGGCACTGCAGAAGCGCTACTCCGATCCGGCACCGGAAGACCGCAAGGCGCTGGACCGCAACTACGCCGATGCGATGGCTGCAGTAGTAGCGCAGTTTCCTGAAGACGATGATGCCGCCACGATGTACGCAGAGGCCTTGATGGATCTCTCGCCGTGGGCCTACTGGCAGGACGGCAAGCCCGCTGAGTACACGCAGACATTGGTGGGCGAACTGGAGCGGGTACTCGCACGCAATCCGCGCCACATAGGCGCGATGCACTACTACATCCACGCCATGGAGTCCTCGCCCGAGCCCAAGCGCGCTGAGCCCTACGCAGATGCATTGGCCGCATTGGCTCCCGGCTCCGGGCATCTGGTGCACATGCCCGCGCATATCTACATCCGCACTGGCCGCTACCACGATGCCACCATGACCAACTTGGCTGCAGCCACTGCCGACAAGGACTTCCTTGCTGTCTGCCGCGGCAGCAATGGCGTGTATCCATTGGGCTATGTTCCGCATAACTGGCACTTCGCCAGCATGACCAGCGGCCTGACCGGCTCCCGCACGCTGGCCATGCAGGCTGCCAAACAGACTGCGGATCGGGCTGATCGCGCGGCCATGGGCGAGGCGCCGATGCAGTTCATGCAGCAGTTCGTGGTGACACCGCTGCTCACCCAGGTCCGCTTCGGCGATTGGGACGGCATCCTTGCCGATACCAGCACCGCGCCCGAACTGCCCTATCCATCTGCCATCCGCCATTT
This sequence comes from Stenotrophomonas sp. STEN083, assembly GCF_056759195.1. Classification (NCBI taxonomy): domain Bacteria; kingdom Pseudomonadati; phylum Pseudomonadota; class Gammaproteobacteria; order Lysobacterales; family Lysobacteraceae; genus Stenotrophomonas; species Stenotrophomonas sp. STEN083. Next base: position 6,822 of record NZ_JBRRCU010000049.1, read on the forward strand.
CGCCCGCGGCATGGCATACGCACGCAAGGGCGCACTGGATGATGCAGCACGCGAAGCGCAGGCACTGCACGCCGTCGCCGCCGACACGGCAATGGCACAGGTCAGCTTCTTCGACATCAACCACGCCGACAGCGTTCTGCGCGTCGCCGATGCGCTGCTACGTGGCGAGCTGCTGCGTGTACAGGGCAAACACAGCGAGGCGATCAACGCACTGCGAGAAGCCGCAGCCGCGGAGGACGCGCTTGCCTACAACGAGCCTGCCGACTGGCCGCTGCCGGTACGCACCTATCTTGGCGCTGCACTATTGGAGGCAGGTGATGCCAAGGCCGCCAGCGAAGCCTTCAACCAGGACCTGAAGACCTATCCGGTCAATGGCTGGTCGCTGTATGGCTTGGCGCAAGCGCAACAGGCTTTGGGCCAGACCGATGCCGCCGCCGAGAGCAAACGCCAGCACGCCGCGGCGTGGCAGTGGGCCGATGCTCCGCTGACTGCTGCACGCTATTGAACACATCGCACTGGTCTCGGGCTTGGTCAGCCATCGGCCCGAGTACGAAGTGCATGGATGCCGCCCCTATCTGGCAGGCACGCCCGCGCGCTCGAATAGAAAATTTTCTTCACGCCCGTTGCCGGAGGTCGTTGCGACCAGACGTGAGCCCTCACGGCGATAGGCGATCCGCTGCGGGTAATCATGCTGCAGGTTTTCGAACACGGCAGACTCACCGTCGCGCGCAACCAGTCTGAACTTTACCGGTGCGGGATTGCCCGGGACATCGGCCACGTAAAACACATCGGCGCCCTCGGCGACGATGCGCAGCTGTTCGCGAAAGCGCAGGACGCCATCACGATAACTGCTGCCTACGCCGATCAGCGCTGCGTCCTGCACACGCCACTGTTCGTCGCCGCTTCGGCCGGCCGGCAGATCAACCCGCGTCCACTGCCCCAGCAACCAATGAAAAGCAACAGCCGGTGTGTCCGCAACCTGCTCCGCAGCCGCTGCAGTTGGCATCGCGGCCAACAGCAGCATCGACAGGAAAAAAGGACGCGCGACTCCGCCGATCGGTCCGAGTTTCCCACTCAGCGGGAGCCGCATCCAGCGCATGCTCAGCCGCGCGGCGGAATCAAGGCATCGTCCAACGCCGAGGCACGCTGCCAGGCTTCGCGGCCACGCAGACGCTCGCAATAAGCGGTAAACGCATCGCGCTGCGGCATGCTCTTGAACATCTGTCCCCACAGGATCTGGCTGCCGACATAGACATCGGCGGCACTGAAACGTTCGCCGAGCAGCCACGGCGATGCCGATGCGGCGACTTGTTCCAAGGTATCAATGGTCTGCTCGAAGCTGCCGTAGCCTACTGTGCCGGCCTTCTCCAGCGGGGCAAGCAGGCCCAAGGCCTTGGCGCTGACAGCGGCTTCCACCGGTCCTGCGGCAAAGAACAGCCAGCGCAGGTAACTGCCACGCAAAGGATCATCCAGCGCCGGGGCCAGCCCAGCTGCCGGAAATGCATCGGCCAGATAGGCGCAGATCGCGGCAGCCTCGCTCACCACAACACCACGATGGACGATGGTCGGCACCTTGCCCATCGGATTGATGGCCAGGAAAGCCGGGTCCTTCATGCTCTGGCCGTACTCCAGTACCTCGGTACGATACGGCTGGCCCAACTCCTCCAGCATCCAGCGCACGATGCGCCCGCGCGACATCGGATTGGTATAGAAGACGATTTCTTCTGCCGTGCTGCCCATGCGCCTGACTCCAGAGGGTGAGGCAGCAGTCTAGCAACGCCAGCGCTATCATTCCCGCGCAGGCGGGTTTTTCAACCGACGTATGTCGGGTCATCGCTCTTGGGGCTCGTCATGCCCGCGTAGGCGGGAATGACGCCTGCCCTTGCCTTCTGCAAGGTCGTTCGTGTTTTGACGCGAAAGCCAAAGCAAGAGCGATTCCCGCCTTCGCGGGAATGACGGCACAATAGCAAAAGCAAAAGCCAGGACCCCGGCGAAGGCGAAGTCTGAATCCTCGCCTCAAACAGCCTCGTCAATCAGTAAGCAAACTCGCCGAACAAGGGATCAACGCTGCCATTCCAACGGCCATGGAACAGCTCCAGCTTGCGTTCGGCCGCGGTCTTGCCCGAATCCACGATCTCCTGCAGCACGTCCAGGAAGCGCGTTTCATCCTGACCATCGGCGTTGAGCGCGGCACGACGGCGCAGGCCATCGTACGAAATCGCCAAGGCTTCACGTGCCAGATCACGCACTGTGCCATTGCGGAACGGCAGGTTCATCGCATGCTTGGGCACGCCATCGCGCAGCACGTTGCGTTCGGCCAGGCTGAAGTCCTTGACCAGGTCCCAGGCTGCATTCAACGCGGTCTCGTCATACAACAGGCCAACCCAGAATGCCGGCAGCGCGCAGATGCGGCTCCACGGGCCACTGTCGGCGCCGCGCATTTCCAGATACTTCTTCAACCGCACTTCCGGGAAGGCCGTCGTGGTGTGGTCCGACCAGTCACGCAGGGTCGGCAAGGCGCCAGGCAACACCGGCAGCTTGCCCTGCAGGAAATCGCGGAAGCTCTGCCCGCTGGCATCGTGGTAAATGCCGTCGCGGTAAGAGAAGTACATCGGCACGTCCAACAGATAGTCGACGTAACGCTCGTAGCCGAAACCATCCTCGAACACGAAATCGAGCATGCCGGTGCGGTCCGGATCGGTATCGGTCCAGATGTGCGAGCGGTAGCTCAGGTAGCCGTTGGGCTTGCCCTCGGTGAACGGCGAATCGGCGAACAACGCGGTGGCGATCGGCTGCAATGCCAAGGAGACGCGGAACTTCTTCACCATGTCCGCTTCGCTGGCGTAATCCAGGTTGACCTGGGTGGTGCAGGTGCGGGTCATCATGTCCAGGCCGAGCGAGCCGACCTTGGGCATGTAGCTTTTCATGATCTGGTAGCGGCCCTTGGGCATCCACGGCATGTCCGCGCGTGCCCACTTGGGCTGGAAGCCCATGCCGAGGAAGCCCAACTGCAACTCACCAGCCACCTGCGCCACCTCATTGAGATGGCTGCCGGTCTCCACGCAGGTTTCATGCAGGGTTTCCAATGCAGCGCCGGAAAGCTCCAGCTGCCCGGCCGGCTCCAAGCTCACCGAGGCACCATCACGCAGCAGCGCGATGGTATTGCCGTTCTCCAGCACAGGCTCCCAGCCGAAGCGGGTGAGCCCATCGAGCACCGCATTGATGCCACGCTCGCCTTCAAACGTGGGCGGGCGCAGGTCATCCAGACGGAACCCGAACTTCTCGTGCTCGGTGCCGATCCGCCATTGCGACTTGGGTTTTTCACCCGACGCGATGCTCTGGACCAGCTGGTCGCGGTGGGTGATGGGTGTATCAGCGACGTGGCTCGGGCTCGACAAGGGCAGGCTCGCAGAATTCTGGTCAGGGCGGGAAGGTGGGGGCCAGCCCCCGCCATCGCAAGGGCGCACTATATATCGGCGCACATTGCCATCGTGTCACGGCAGCGGTTTTCAGCGTCCTAAAAAAGCAGACTTGACCGCTGCCGGAGCTGCACTTGCGAGTCATTCCGCGGCTGACTGGGCACTGGTCCTACACTGTAGGCATGAGTCGCGCCCACCATAGTGAAACCCATCGATCAAACCGCGTCGGCTGGCTGCGCGCCGCCGTGCTGGGTGCGAACGACGGCATCGTCTCGGTCGCCGGCCTGGTGGTTGGCGTGGCAGCTGGCGGCGCCAGCGCCTCGACCATCCTGGCCACCGGCATTGCGGGCACCGTGGCCGGTGCCATGTCGATGGCCGCCGGCGAATATGTCTCGGTGATGTCACAGGCCGATGCCGAACATGCAGACCTGAGCATGGAGCGGCGCGAGTTGCACGAAGACCCGCACAGCGAGCTGCAGGAACTGGCCGGCATCTATCGCCGTCGCGGGCTCAGCCCCGAGCTTGCCCAACAGGTTGCCGAGCAGCTCACCGCCCACGACGCCCTCGCCGCCCATGCCCGCGACGAGCTGGGCATCACCGAGGAACTGCGGGCCCGGCCGCTGCAGGCTGCGGCAGCTTCGGCCAGTGCTTTCATCGTCGGTGCGGCGCTGCCAGTACTGACCGCACTACTGGCTCCGCACGCGTGGGTGGCGGAGGTCACCACTGCCGCCACCTTGATTGGGCTGGGCATCACCGGCGCATTGGCGGCACGGGCTGGCGGCGCGCCAGTCTTGCGCGGCGCGCTGCGGGTGGTGTTCTGGGGCGCGCTGGCGATGGGCGCAGCCGCCGCCATCGGCCAGCTGTTCCAGATCACGGTGTAACGCATGAGCATCCACGCCGACGCCACCAGCAACCTGCTGGCCCAACTGTCCTCTCTGGTCGACTGCGAGCGCGCCGAGGGCTACGCCTGCATCACCGCGCGCCGCGAACACGGCGCCAGTTCGGTAGACATTCCACAGCCGCAGTTCGCCATCCTGCTACAGGGGCGCAAGCAGGCCCGCACTGCGCAGCAGTCACTTGAATTCGGCCCGGGTGATCTGTTCCTGATCACCCGCCGCAGCCGCATCGACGTGGTCAATATTCCCGATCCACACAGTGGCCTGTATCTGAGCGCCATCGTGCCGCTATGCCCGGAAGTACTGGCTGCAGCGCGCGCCTTGTGGACTGACGCCCTGCCCGATGCAGGCCACGCGCTGGCACGCTTGCCGTTGGCCGAACATGGCGGCGCCCTGCTGCAATGGCGGCAAGCCTTGCAGAACGGCCAGTACACCGAGGCCCGGCTTGCGCTGGCCGCGCTGGTGGTGGCGTTCTGCCGACGCGGCCACGGCAGCCTGCTGGCCGCGCCCGAACCGGGCCTGGGCGATCGCATCCGCGAGCTGGTTGCCGCACAGCCAGAGCGTGATTGGCAGTCTCGTGATTTCGAATCGCACCTGGGTCTCAGTGGCGCCACCTTGCGGCGGCGATTGGCCAGCGAACAACTCAGCGTGCGCGAGCTGGTGGTCGATGCACGGCTGGCGCATGCCATGCAGCTGCTCTACACCACACGGCTGCCATTGAAGACCGTGGCAGCGCGCGCCGGTTATCGATCCCTGGGCAGCTTCAACAAACGTTTTGCCGCGCGTTATGGTCTGGAGCCCGCAGCAATCGGCAACAGCTGATCGCGGAGCGAGCGTTTCGCGCGCCATTGTGAGCGAAACGCAATGGCACTCCAGCGCAGCATTGAGTTCCCGCGGCACAGCCGTATCTGCAGGAACCCCCATGCGCATCCACCCCCGGCACCGTATCGCCGCTGCCTTGTTGATCCTCGCCGTCAGTAGCGCGGCGCAGGCACGCAGCACGACTGTCGTGCAGCAGCAGGTTGCCGGTGTCTATCACCAGCAGATCGGCGAACTGCAGGTAACCGCCTTGTTTGACGGCGCAGTGGCATTGGGGCGCCAGGAACTGGTCGGCATTGATCCCGGCGCGGTCACCCGCCTGCTTGAGCATGGCTATGTTCCAGAAGATGGCAAAGGCCTGCAGACCGCGGTCAACGCCTATCTGGTGCAACGCGGGGATCACCTGAGCTTGATCGACACCGGCACCGCGCAATGCTTCGGCGCAGGTATCGGCCTGGGTCAAGTGCTGAGTAACCTGCGTGCCGCCGGCCACGACCCGGCCGAAGTGGATGACGTGCTGCTGACCCACGCCCACCCGGATCATATGTGTGGCCTGCTGGATGCGCAGGGCAAAGCGGCTTTCCCGAAAGCCACGGTGTGGCTGTCACAGGCCGACGCGGCCTACTGGCTGAACCCGGCCAGCGAGGCAACGGCCCCGAAACCGCTGCGGTTTGCCTTTGGCTTGGCGCGCACTGCAGTGGCGCCTTATGTGGCTGCCGGCACGTTGCGCGAGTTCGCTCCCGGTGAGGGCCTGCCAGCAGGCATCACTGCACTGGACAGTCACGGCCATACCCCCGGTCATGCCTCCTATCTGCTTGAGGGTGGCAACGGCCAGCAGCTGCTGGTGTGGGGCGACATCGTGCACTTCCATGCCGTGCAGTTCGCTCGTCCCGACGCCGCCTTCGAGGCTGACAGCGACCGCACCGCCGCCATTGCCAGCCGCCGCAGGCTGATGGCGGAAGCATCCGACAAGGGTTGGTGGGTGGCCGGTGCACACCTGCCGTTCCCGGGTCTGGGCCATGTGCGCCGCGAGGGTGACGCATTTGCGTGGGTGCCCGGGGAGTTCTCGCCGCTGAAGTGACGCCGCTGCTGTTGCAGGTGCTGTTGCTATTGCTGTTGCCGTTGCTGTCCCCTCTCCCGTTTACGGGAGAGGGGTAGGGGTGAGGGGAGCTTTGGCTTTGGCTTCGAATCTCACAACACTCTAAAAAGCACAAAAAAAAACGCCGCCCTGATCAAGGCGGCGTTCTCCATGCACTCAAGTCTGATGGACCATCAGCTTCGCGGCTTACGCTGCTCCTACAAGGCTTACGCCGCTCCTGCAGGGCCTGCACCTTCCGCTGCCGGCGGGTTCAAGCCCAACCAGCCGCCGATGATGCCGCGCGCTTCGTCCACGCCCTGGCGCGATTCGCCGGAGAAGGTCTGCACACTAACGGTGTCGCCAAAGATCGAATGCAGCTCCTTGCGCACCTTCTGCAGGGTCTGCATCTGCTGGCCGCGGCCAAGCTTGTCGGCCTTGGTCAGCAGCGCATGCGCCGGCAGGCCGCGCTGTACGGCATAACCCAGCATCTGCCGGTCGTAGTCCTTCAGCGGATGACGGATGTCCATCACCACCACCAGGCCCTTGAGCGCATTGCGGGTGCGGAAGTACTGGTCGATGAAGGCCTGCCAGTGGGCCTGAAGGTCCAGCGGCACCTTGGCGTAGCCGTAACCGGGCAGATCGACCAGGTGCGCCTCGGGGGTTACCTCGAAGAACACCAACTGTTGGGTACGGCCGGGGGTCTTGGAGACGCGGGCCAGTGAGTTTTGGCGGGTCAGCGCGTTGAGCGCGCTGGACTTGCCGGCGTTGGAGCGACCGGCAAATGCCACTTCGGCCCCCAGATCCGGCGGCAATTGCCGGGAATTGTGGGCGGAAAGGTGGTAACGGGCGCGTTCGATGAGCAATGACATATGCATAGGATCGCATGTTGCGGCGCCGCGCGTCGGCTTGGCCGCTGTCCCGGGACCACCGGCGCGGCCGGTTTTGCTGCACTGCTGCGTTGACCGTGCCGTAAAACGCCGTTGATAATCCGGGCGATGCCGGCGGAAAGCCCCGCCCGGCCCGGTCCACACGGAGCTTCAGCATGCGCCATGCTCGTGTTCTTGCCGTTGCAGCACTGGTAGTCCCCGTAATCGCCGCCGTCGCCTTTGCCCAGAGCTCGGTTACCCCCGTGCCGGACAACGCGCCTGTACAAACCGCTTCGCTGGAGATCGACTTCAGCAAGACCAAGCCCGGCGATGCCAAGGCCGGCGAGGCCAAAGCGTCTACCTGCGCAGCCTGTCACGGTGCCGATGGCAACTCGGCCGTGGAGATCTATCCGCGTCTGGCCGGGCAGAGCGAGCGTTATATCGCCAAGGAAACGGCCCTGATCGCCAGTGGCCAGCGCAACGAAGGCGCAGTCGCCGCGATGCTGCCGTTCGTGCAGGGGCTTACCCCGCAGGACATGCGCGATATCGGCGCCTTCTTTGCCACCCAGAAGTCCGGTGCCGGCGTGGCCGATGACGCCGTGGTCAGCGACGGCCCGTACCAGGGCATGAAGTTCTTCGAAGTGGGCCAGAAGCTCTACCGCGGCGGCGACGCCAGCCGCAACATTCCGGCCTGCATCGCCTGCCACGGCCCGACCGGTGCAGGTAACCCGGGCCCGGCCTATCCGCATATCGGCGGCCAACATGCCGGCTACGTCGCGCAACGCCTGCAGCGCTACCAGTCTGGTCAGACCGGTGAAGCCGATGCCGCGCAGTTCAAGATCATGGCCCAGATCAGCCACGCGCTGACCGGGCAGGAGATCCAGGCGCTAGCCAGTTACGTCCAAGGTCTGCATGATCGAGCCAACGATGCCGCGGTAGCCAGCGCCGCCGCGCAACCCTGATACCCGCCGGTCGCCCCGGCGACCCGGCAACTGCCTCACGCAGACACGCCGGCCGTAAGGTCGGCGTCTGTTTTTCCAACGGAGACTCCCCACGATGAAGTTGTTCCCCCGACTGTTGCTGATGCTGCTGGCAATAGCCCCGCTCTCGGCCTGTGCCGCCTCCCCTACCGCGCTGGTCGAAGGCGATGACTACGAATTGATCGCCGAGCCGGGCCCGTTTGCGCCGCTGGCCGGCAAGATCGAGGTGGTCGAGGTATTTGGTTATACCTGCCCGCACTGCGCCCACTTCGAGCCGCAGTTGGAGGCATGGGTGGCCAAGCAGGCAGCCGACGTGCGCTTCACTCCGGTGCCAGCGGCGTTTGGCGGCTACTGGGATTCGTATGCGCGTGCCTTCTATGCCGCCGAACAGGTCGGCGTACGCCAGCGCAGCCATGCCGACGTGTTCAAGGCGCTGCATGTGCAGGGCAGCCTGCCGGCGCAGAACGTCACACCCGACGAACTGGCAACGTTCTATGCCCAGTACGGCGTGCAGCCGCAACGCTTTGTCGAAGCCCTGCGCAGCCAGCAGGTGGATGACAAGGTCAAGAACGCCCGCGCCTTCGCCATGCGGGTCAAGGTCACCGGCACGCCGATGCTGATCGTCAACGGCAAATACCTGGTCAAGGGCAAGACCTTTGATGACACCCTGCGCATTGCCGGTGCCTTGGTAGCACGTGAACGCAGCGGCGCAAGCCGTCGCTGAAACCTCCGCTGAAGCCCGGCTGAGCCGGGTCACCTGTTCAGCCGAATACGCACATAATGCGTTCCTGCGCGCACCGGTTGCAGTCTTGCTGCCCGGTGCCCCAAACACACCCTGCTGGAGATCCCTCCCGATGAAGATCCGCTTCGCCCTGGCCCTGACCGTCCTGTTGCCGCTGATGGTTGCCTGCAAAGCCCAGGATGGCACTGCTGACACCGCTGCTCCGGCAACCCCGGCTGCTACCGAAGCTGCTCCGGCCGCCAGCCCGGCCCCGGCCGCTGAAGGTGCCGCCGCTGAAGGTGCGACCGCCGCACCGGCTGCTGCTGACGCCGCTCCTGCGACCCCGGTCCCGGCACAGGCGCGCCTGGTCGGCCCGGAGCCGGTTGCCGGCACCGACTATGTCGCCATCGAAGGCGGTCAGGCGTTCCAGCCGGCTACCGGCAAGGTCGAAGTGGCTGAGATCTTCGGCTACGTCTGCCCGGCCTGCGCCCGCTTCCAGCCGCTGGTCAGCTCGTGGAAGGCTGGCCTGCCCTCGGACGTGAACTTCGTGTACGTACCGGCCGCCTTCGGCGGCACCTGGGACAACTACGCGCGCGCCTTCTACGCCGCTGAAACCCTGGGCGTGCAGGAAAAGACCCACGACGCGCTGTACGCGGCCATCCACCTCGAGCAGACCCTGAAGGGCGAGCGCGGTAGCGATTCGGTCCAAGACATCGCCAACTTCTACGGCAAGTACGGCGTTGATCCCAAGACCTTCGCTGACACCATGGGCAGCTTCGGCGTCGCCGCCAAGGTCAACCGTGGCAAGCAGTTCGCCCAGCGCAGCAAGATCAGCGGCACCCCGTCGCTGATCGTCAACGGCAAGTACCTGGTCAAGGGCAAGGGCTATGAGGACATGCTCCGCATTGCCGACCACCTGATCGCGCGCGAACGCGCCGCCAACGCCAAGTGAGGTATCAAGGGCCTCGGCAACGAGGCCCTTGAGTTCGACCCGTCGTGAAATCCCCTACCCAGACATTGCGATTGCTGACCGCCAACATCCAGGCCGGCTCCAGCACCCGCCGCTACAGCGACTATGTGACCCGCAGCTGGTCACATGCGCTGCCTGCCGGACAGAAACGCTCCAGCCTGGACGCGATTGCCAAACTGGCCAGCGGCCGCGACATCGTCGGCCTGCAGGAAGCCGATCCGGGCAGCCTGCGCTCGGGCTTCACCAACCAGACCCACTACCTCGCCGAACGCGCGGGCTTCAACTACTGGGCACACCAGCCCAACCGCCGCATGGGCGGCGTGGCTTCCAGCGCCAATGGCCTGCTGAGCCGGCTGGAACCGGTGGAAGTACAGGACCACGCCCTTCCCGGCCGCATCGGTGGCCGTGGCCTGCTGGTTGCCCGCTACGGCGACGGCGACGAAGGCCTGACGGTAGCGGTGGCACATCTATCGCTGGGCACCGGCTCGCGCCTGTCGCAGCTTGACTTCATTTCCGACGTTCTGGCCGACTACCCCAATGCGGTATTGATGGGCGACTTCAACTGCAAGGCTGACCGCCCGGAAATGCGCGTGCTGTACCACAAGACCCGGCTGCAACCGCCAAGCTGCCTGGTACCGACCTTCCCCAGCTGGGGCCCGGACCGCGCCATCGACCACATCCTGATTTCCGACACCATGAAGATGCTGGATACACGGGCCGTTGCCGCCGCGTACTCGGACCATCTGGCCGTTGAAATGGAAGTCGAAGTCCCCGCCGACAGCCTGCGCTGAACGCAGGCTCAGCCTGCCACCGCTGCAGGCGGTGGCCGCCGCCGCGCGGTCAAGGTACTGCCGGCCGATGCCAACACCGTGCAAGCAATCGCCAGCCATTGCAGGCCGGTGAGATGTTCGTGCAGCAACAGCAGCGCCCATAGCGCCGCTACCGCCGGCTCCATGCTGATCAGGATGCCGAAGGTTTCCTTGGGCAGGCGCTTGAGCGCCATCATTTCCAGTGACATCGGGATGGCACTGGACACCACCGCCACCACGAAGCCAGCCAACAGGATCTTCGGATCGAGCAGCGCCATGCCGGCATGCGCCACGCCGACCGGCACCACCACCAGCGACGCCGCCAGCAAACCCAGTGACACGCTGTGGCCGGCATGCAGATGCCCGGTGCGCTTGCCGTAGATGATGTACAAGGCCCAGCAGAATGCCGCGCCCAGCGCATACATGACCCCGACCGGATCCAGCGCCTGGCCGCCATCCAGCGGCAACAGCAACACTAGCCCGACCAACGCACAACCAACCCAGACGAAATCGATCGGCCGCCGCGAGGAGAACATCGCCACCGCCAGTGGGCCGGTGAACTCGATGGCAACAGCAATCCCGAACGGGATCGTGCGTAGCGCCATGTAGAACAGCAGGTTCATCAGCCCCAGCGTCAGCCCGTAACGCAGGATCGCCGCGCCATCGGCACGACTGGTATGCCAGCGCCACGGCCGCCATAACAGCAACAGGAACAGCGCCGAAAAACCCACGCGCAACGCGCTGGTGCCTTGCGCACCAATGATGGGAAACAGGTTTTTGGCGTAGGACGTACCGATCGACAACGAGGTCACCGAGCCGAGTACCGCCAGCACCGGCAACAGCGATGCGAATCGAGAATTTTGCATGCGCCTAGTGTATTCGCCCACGCCGCCATCGGCAGCCGTAAAAAGCGCGAGAATGCCGCCTGCCGCCAAGCAAGGCATCAGCTACCGTCTGGGCAGCTGATGCCTGCCAACACCCACGATTTACTGGATGAAAGCGATACGCTGCATCTTGGCGTTGTTGGCGGCCGCCAGCACCTTGGCCATCACCTGGTACTGCGCATCCGGTGAAGCATCGATGCGCAGCTCCGGCAGGTTGCCGACATGCAGATCGGCCTGCGCCTGCAGCCGCGCCTGCAGGTCATTCATCGGCAGCACTTCGCCGTTCCAGTACAGCTGGTCGGCAGCGTCCACCCGAAGCTCGATCGGCGGTGGCGGCTCGACGCGTTGCACGATCTTGTTGCTGTGTTGTGGCAGATCCACCGGAATCGGCACCGCCACCATCGGTGCGGTCACGATGAAGATGATCAACAACACCAACATCACGTCGACCAGTGGGGTCACGTTGATATCGGCCAATGGACGCCCGCTATTGCCTGCTGCACTGAATGCCATTCCAGTTCCCCCAGGGCGAGGCCGGCTGCCTCACCACCGAAGCTACGCCTGCTGCCAAGGGTTTCCAGCGAGGCTGCGGTTTCCGTTCAGCTTCCATTTGCGTGGCAGCGAAGTGCTTGTTCATGTGCGGGTCGGGCTGCTGCTCTGCCGTTGACGCTGCGGCCGTTATCCTTCTGCCATGAATAAAATCCTCCTGCTGCCTCTGGCTACCCTCGCCGCGCTGCTCAGCGCCTGCGTCCAGGCCCAGAACCTGGATGCACAACGCACCGCGATGCGCACCGCCATCGACAATGCCGAGCGCGGGCAGTTCGATGCCAACGCCACCGCACCGTTGCGCAATCACCCGCTGTACGGCTGGCTGGAGTTCAGCGCCCTGCGCCGCAACATCGACACGCTGCCGAATACGCAGGCACAGGACTTCCTCAAGCGCTATCAGGGCCAAGCCGTGGCCGAGAGCTTCCGTTCGGCGTGGTTGCCGGCGCTGGCCCGCCGCCAGGATTGGCCGACCTTGCTGGCCAACTGGAAAGCCAGCACCGATCCGGGCCTGCGTTGTGCCGAACTCAACGCACGCCAAGCCACCGGCAAGGCCGATGCGCAATGGACCAGCGATGCTCAGTCCGTCTGGCGCAACGCTGGCAAGTCACTGCCCGACGGCTGCGATCCGGTATTTGCAGTCCTCGCCAGCCGCGGCGGCCTGACCCCAGCACTGCGCTGGGAACGCATCGACGCTGCCGCCGATGCACAACAACCGGCAGTGATGCGCGCCGCCGCACGTGGCCTGCCAGCCGCCGAGCTTGCCCAGGCCAACGACTACGCCGCCTTCGTCGACAAGCCCGACGCGCGCGCCCTGAACTGGCCGAAGAACGAACGCAGCCGCCGCATCGCCGTGGACGGGCTGCAGAAGCTGGCCAAGGCCGACCCTGGCGCAGCCGAGCTGCAGCTGCCGCAATACGCGCAGGCGCTGGCCCTGAGCGCCGAGCAGCAAGGCCAGGTACTGTACGAAATCGCATTGTGGACGGTGGCTTCCTACCTGCCGGACTCGGCGCGGCGCCTGGCCGCCGTGCCCGAATCCGCCTATGACGAACGCCTGCACGAATGGCGCACCCGCGAAGCGATGGCACGCGGCGACTGGCCGGCTGCACTGACCGCCATCCGCAAGATGCCGGCCAGCCAGCGCAACGATTCGCGCTGGCGCTGGTTCGAGGCCCGTCTGCTGGAGAAGACCGGCAAGCCGGCCGAGGCGACCGTACTGTACCGCGCCGCCGCCAGCGAGCCGACCTTCCACGGCTTCCTGGCCGCCGACAAACTCAAGCAGCCCTACAACCTGTGCCCGTGGAATCCCGGCGACAGTGCAGCGGCAAAGACCGCCGTCGGCCGCGACCCGGCGCTGGTGCGAGCGATCGAGCTGTTCAAGATCGAACGCCCAAGCTGGGCCGCGCGCGAATGGGCCGAGGCCTTGTCGCGTTTCGACGACAGCCAGCGCCGTCTCGCCGTGGAAGTTGCCAGCAACAACGGCTGGTTCGATCGCGCGGTATTCGCACTGAAAGGCCCGCAGGAGCTGCGCATGTACAACCTGCGCTTCCCGCTGCACCACGACGACACGATCCGCCGCGAGGCCGCACGCAATGCGCTGGACCCGGCTTGGATCGCAGCCGAGATTCGTGCGGAGAGCATCTTCAATCCGAATGCACGTTCGCCAGCCAACGCCATGGGCCTGATGCAGGTGCTGCCCGCCACCGGCGCCAGCGTGGCCAAAAGCATTGGTTTGAGTGGTTATGCCGGCGCATCCAGCCTGTATGACTCTGACACCAATATCGCCATCGGCACCGCCTACCTGCGCCAGTTGATGGACAAGTACAACGGCCTGCCCTACGTCACCATCGCCGCCTATAACGCTGGCCCCACGCCGACCGCACGCTGGCAGAGCCAACGCCCGAACTACGACCCGGACTTCTGGATCGAGACCATCAGCTACAAGGAAACCCGCGAGTACGTGGCGCGGGTGCTGGCCTTCAGCGTGATCTACGACTGGCGTCTCAACAACAACGCCCTGACCCTGAGCGACCGCATGGTCGGCAAGACCCAGGGGGCGCGCAAAGCCTTCAGCTGCCAACAAGCCCCGTAACACCTGTAGTGCCGAGCCATGCTCGGCACTATCGATTCAGCCCCTCTCCCGCTAGCGGGAGAGGGGTTGGGGTGAGGGCAGCTTTTTCGCTTGCAAAGCCCCTGCCGAGCATGGCTCGGCACTACCGCTTCTGCCCCCTCCCTTTCGCGCAGCGAAGAGGAGGGTTGGGGAGGGGTTGGCTCTTGAGGCCTTCCAGCATTGTCAGCTTCGCGGCTTACGCCGCTCCTACAAAACGATGCATTGTTGGTGACGCCCCTGCCGAGCATGGCTCGGCACTACATGTGCGACACCGCATCCGACTTATCATGGCTGCATGAAGACTTATCTCGTCGGCGGCGCTGTCCGCGATTCCCTGCTCGGCCTGCAGGCCGGTGACCGTGACTGGGTGGTGGTCGGTGCCACGCAAGCACAGATGGAAGCGGACGGTTTCAAGGCCGTTGGCAAGGATTTCCCGGTATTCCTGCATGCACATACCGGTGAGGAATACGCACTGGCGCGCACCGAGCGCAAATCGGGCCGCGGTTATCGCGGCTTCGTGGTCGATGCCGATCCGTCGGTGTCGCTGGAAGAGGATCTGCAGCGTCGCGACTTCACCATCAATGCCATTGCTCGTGATGAGGAAACCGGTGAGCTGGTCGATCCCTGGGGCGGCGTTCGCGATATCGAGCAACGCGTGCTGCGCCATGTCGGCCCGGCCTTTGTCGAAGACCCGTTGCGGGTGCTGCGCGCAGCACGCTTCATGGCCCGCTTCGCGCCCTTGGGTTTCACGTTGGCACCGGAAACCGCTGCACTGATGCGCGAAATGGCTGCCAGCGGCGAGCTCGATGCACTGGTGCCGGAACGTATCTGGCAGGAGCTGCGCCGCAGCCTCACCATGAAACAACCTTCAGCCTTCCTGCGCTGCCTGCACGATACCGGCGCGCTGGCCGTGATCCTGCCGGAGGTTGACGCGCTGTACGGCGTGCCGCAACGCGCCGAGTTCCACCCGGAAGTGGATACCGGCGTGCATCAGGAGATGGTCAGCGACATGGCCGCGCAGCTGGCACCGGGCGACGACCTGATCGGCTTCGCCGCGCTCACCCATGATCTGGGCAAGGCGCTGACTCCGACCGATGAACTGCCCCGCCACATCATGCATGAGCAGCGTGGCCTCAAGCCGCTGGCCAAACTGTGCGAACGCTTGAAGATTCCCGTCGATCACCGGCTGCTGGCCGAGGCGGTCTGCCGTGAACACCTCAACGTGCATCGCATCGACGAGTTGCGCGATGCCACCGTGCTGGAGCTGATCCAGCGCTGCGATGGCTTCCGTCGCCCCGAGCGCATTGCACAGATGGCCCTGGTCTGCGAATGCGACAAGCGCGGTCGGCTCGGCTTCGAGGACAGTGACTACCCGCAGCGGGCAACCCTGCTACGCCTGCATGCGGCTGCGCTGGCAATCAATGCACGGGATATCGCCACTGAAGGCCTGCAAGGCCCAGCCATTGGCGAAGCCTTGAAGCAGGCGCGGATCAAGGCGATTAGCGCGGCGCGGTGATTGCCGGCCATTGTCACCGCCTTTTGCTGTTGTGGGAGCGGCGTAAGCCGCGAGGCTGACAATTCAACAGCAACACCCGCAGCATGCAGTTGCACAATCTGCTGCGGACTTTTGGTTCTCCAGCTTCGCGGCTTACGCCGCTCCCACAAACCCACAAACCTGCGACTGGCAGGTTCAGATCTTCAGATAGATCCTGCGGCGATCCATCCACGCCATCGGCAACCACCACAGCGCGACGAAGCTCAGCGCCATCACCAGCGAGGCGAACTGTGCGCCCGCCAGCGGGGTCAGCCAGCGGTTGAACAGGTGTTCCCACAGCCAGCCCCAGCTGCCGGTGGCCATCATCGCCAGCACCATTGCCGAAGAACCGGCATAGGCAGTGATCGCGTTGACGCCGAAACGGCGACCAAGCGCCGGCCACTGCCGGCAATCAATCAGGATGTGCGCCAGCCACAGTCCCGCGAACGCCCAGCCGCCGGTCCACAGCACATACGACGAAGTCCACAGGTTCTTGTTCAAGGGCAGCCACTGCGCCCACAGGCCGCCGGCAATCAACAGCAACACCGCAGCAGGCAGCAATCGCCATGGACGTTGCCGCAGCAAGGCGCCGGCACGCAGGCCGAGCAAGGTCGAGGCCAATGCGCCCAGCGTGGACATCAGTCCTTCCGGATCATGGCCATGGCCGGTCGCCGGGTCATATTGATACAGCAGCGCGCCGAACAACGAAGTATCCACGCGGCTGCTCAGATTGAGCCAAGGCTCCAGCGAGCCACCTGCCACCAACAGCGCAGCGTAGCCGGTCAACAACACGCCAATGCACAGCCACTGCAAGCGCGGCTTCAACCAGATCGCCGCCATGCCAGCAGCGGCGAAACACAGGCCAATGCGCTGCAGCACGCCCCATGGCCGGTAGTGCGCCAGGTCCAACCACCACCAGGCCAGGAAGTGCAGCAGCAGGCCCAGACCGACGATGCGTCCGGCGCGGATCAACACCGTGCGCGTCAATGCACCACGATCAGCGCCCTGCTCCACCCGCGGCACCACGCCCAGCGCGATGGACACGCCGACGATCACCAGGAAGAACGGAAACACCAGATCGGTTGGCGTGCAGCCGTTCCATTCCGAATGCAGCAACGGCGCGTAGACGTGGCTCCAGCTACCAGGGTTGTTGACCAGCAGCATGGCCGCCACGGTGATGCCACGCAGGGCATCCACCGAGGCATAACGGGTGGCTTTGTTCATGGTCTGAAACTCAGTCGCGCTGACCGGCAATCCAGGTGCCCTGTACCTGCAGATCGGTGTCCAGCAGAACGAAGTCGGCCTGGTAGCCGACCGCGATCTGCCCGTAGCGATCATCCAGACCCAGGAATTGCGCCGGATACATCGAAGCCATGCGCGAAGCTTCGGCCAACGACAATCCCAGCAATCCAACCGTATTACGCACGGCAGTGATCATGTCCAAGGCCGAACCAGCCAGGGCACCCGCGGCATTACGGACCACGCCATCAACGGCGGTGATGGTTTCGCCATACAGTTCGAACGCCGGATTGTCCGAGCCCACCATCGGCATCGCATCGGTGACCAGGAACACCTTGCCACGCGGCTTGGCCGCCAGCGCCACGCGCAGGCTGGCCGGGTGTACATGCACGCCATCGACGATCACGCCGCACCAGCTGTCGGCATCTTCCAAGGCCGCGCCGACCGTGCCGGGATCACGTCCCTGCAGCGGCGACATCGCGTTGTACAGATGGGTGAAACCGGTGATGCCGGCGTCCAGACCTGCGCGGATCTCGTCGTAGCTACCAGCGGTATGACCTGCAGCAACGATGGCGCCATTGGCCACCATCTGCTGGATCGTCGCCAGTGGCACGCGCTCCGGCGCCAGGGTAATCAGGGTGACGCCGTTGTCCAGCGCCGTCGCCATGCGCACTTCATCTGCAGCCGGCACGCGGAACTTGCCTGCATCGTGCGTGCCCTTACGCGCCGGTGCGATATACGGCCCTTCCAGATGGATGCCGAGTACGCCCGGCACCTTGGCAGCAATCGCCTCGCGGGTTGCCTGTACCGCACGTGCCATCACCTCGGCATCGTCGCTGATCAGGGTCGGCAGCATGCCGGTGGTGCCGTAGCGGCGATGCCCGGCCACCATCGTACGCAGTGCATCGACATCGGTCTGGTTGTTGAACAGCGCACCACCGCCGCCGTTGACCTGTGCATCGATGAAACCGGGCAGCAGCCAGCCGCCGCCCAGGTCCACCTGCGCATCGGCCGCGGCAACGGCCGGGTCATCGCTGGCGACGACCGCAGTGATGCGGCCGTCTTCGATCAGCACCGCGACATCGTCACGGAAGTTCTCGCCGGCAAGTACCCGGCCATTGCGCAGCGCGGTTTTCATCAGACCGTTTCCGTCACCTTGTTGAGGTGCGGCGGCAGGTCCGGGTTGTTGCCACGGCGCAGCGCCAGTGCGTTGATCGCGCGGTAGAAGCTCTGGATGGTCAGCAGCGGTGCGCACAGCGGATGCGGTGCGGTGGCGGTCGGCAGGTTGCCGCCCTCGCCGGTCAGCCATACCTGCGCGCCGCGCGCGGCGAACTCTTCGGCCACGGCACGGGTGCCGGCGCCGGTTTCATCGGGCTGGGCAAACGCAAGTACCGGGAAATCGCGGCCGACCAGCGCCATCGGCCCGTGCTTCACTTCGGCCGAGCTATAGCCTTCGGCGTGCAGGCCGCAGGTCTCCTTGAACTTCAGCGCCGCTTCCTGCGCTGCCGCCAGGCCTGGGCCACGGCCGAGCACGAACAGGTTGTGCGCATCGACCAGGCCGTCGGTCACCGCCGTCCAGTCGCATGCCCATGCCTCGGACATCGCCGCCGGCAACGCATCCAGTGCACCGATCAGGGCCGGATCGTTCTTCCAGTAAGCACCCAACTGCAGGATCGCGGCCAGCGACGCCAGGTAGCTCTTGGTCGCGGCGACACTGCGCTCGACGCCAGCACCCAACGGAATCACGGTTTCGGCCAGCAGTGCCAGCGGCGAATCCTCGACATTGACCAGCGCCACCACGCGTGCGCCGGCGGCTTTGGCAGCCTCGGCATTGCGCAGCAGATCCGGGCTCTTGCCCGACTGCGAGATAACGATGTACAGCGCGCCGCGCAGCTGCAGCGGCGCTTCATAGACCGAGCCCACCGACGGCGAGGCCGAGGCGGTCACCAGGCCGAGCTGGGTCTCAAACAGATACTTGGCATAGGTTGCCGCGTGATCGGAACTACCGCGGGCGCAAGTGACAACGAACGGTGGCGGGTTCTGGCGCAGGTCTGCAGCCAGGGCCTGCACCACGTCGCGGTTACGTGCGAACTGGGCGGCGATGACGGAGGCGCTTTCCGCGGCCTCGTTGAACATCAGGGTTTCGGTTTCACTCGGCAGTGCCATGGATCGTTACTCGGATAGGTCGGGGGGAGATGAAGGAGGTCGCGACGGCTGCTGGCGCAGCGGTGCGGTGGAACCACGTACCACCAGCTGCGGTACGAAGCCCTGGTTCTGCAGCTGTGCCGGGCTGTCTTCGTAGGCATCGGTGCGCAGCTGGCTGATCAATAAACGTGCGGCATGGCGGGCGATATCACCGGTGGCCTGCTTGGCGGTGGTCAGTGCCGGCCACGACTGGCGCGAGAACGGGCTGTCCTCGAAACCGGCGATGGACAAGTCATAAGGCACGTTCAAACCGGCCGAATTGGCCGCCGCCAGCACACCGGCGGCGATTTCGTCGTTGGAGCCGAAAATGGCGGTAGGCGGTTCACGCAGCGCCAGCAGGCGGCGCGCACCACGGAAGCCATCATCAAAGGTGTAGTCGCCCGGGATGACCAGGTGCTTGTCCAGCGGGATGCCGTAGTCCTTAAGCGCCGCTTCGTAGCCGGCGTAGCGCTCGCCGCTGGAACGGTGCGAGGTGCCGCCCCACAGGAAACCGATGCGCTGGTGGCCGAGCTGGATCAGGTGCTCGGTGATTTCGTAGGCGGCATCGCGGTCGTCGACGAACACACAAGGGCCATCGCCCGGGTCTTCGGTCGCGGCGATGATGCGCACGGTCTTGATGCCGCGTGCATTGAGTGCGGATACCAGTTCCGGGCGCTCGGACATGGGTGCGGTCAGCACCAGTCCGGCCAGGCGCGAACGCTGTACCCAGTCGGCCAGTTCCTCGGCCAGCATCGGCGAGGTCGAGTCGCAGGGATGGATCTGCAGGCCAAAGCCGGTCTCTCGGCAGGCCGACAACACGCCGTTCTGTACCCCGATGATGTGGTATGGATTGGGGTTGTCGTACACCAGCCCGATCACGAAGGTGGTGTTGCTGCGCAGGTTGCGCGCGGACGGATCGGGCTCATAGTCCAGCTCAGCCACCGCGCGCAGTACGCGCGCGCGGGTGGCCTGCATCACCGAAGGCTCGTTGTTGATCACCCGCGAGACGGTCTTCAATGAGACCTTGGCACGCTCGGCGACATCCTTGATGGTGGGTCTACGCATTACCGGTTCCCGCGTTGGCTCGATTGCCGCCATGATGCTTGATTCAGGCGCCACGTGCCTTGCCCGCGTTGTGACCTACGGTGCCGAAGTACAGGATGTACAGGTAGCAGGGGATCATCAGTGCGGCGAACACCAGCTGGAAGTGCTCCGGGTACGCATGCTTGAGCAGGGCGAAGGCCTGCGGGATGATCGCGCCGCCGGCAATACCCATCACCAGCAGGGCAGAACCAATCTGGGTGAAACGCCCCAGGCCACGGATCGCCAGCGGGAAGATCGCTGGCCACATCATGGCGTTGGCAAAACCCAGCGCGGCAACGAAGCCCACCGACACATAGCCATGGGTGAAGTACGCGCCCATGGTGAACACCACGCCCAGCACTGCCGACACCGCCAGGTACTTTTCCTGTGAGATGAAGCGCGGGATCACCAGCAGGCCAATCACATAACCCACCAGCATCGCGAACAGGGTGTAGGAGGTGAACAGCTTGGTCTGGTCCAGCGGCAGGCCGAAGGCGTTGCCATAGGTGCCGATGGCATCACCAGCCATCACCTCCACGCCGACGTAGACGAACAGACACATCACGCCCAGCCACAGGTGCGGGAACTGGAAGATGCTGCGCTTGGCGGCCTTGCCGTCGTTGGCCACAGCATTGGCCTGGTCAGGTTGCACTTCCGGCAGTGGCGAGAACAGCACGCCAACCGCAACCAGCAACAACACACCGGCGATCACCATATACGGAGTGTGGATCTTTGCCGCAAAGGTATTGAGCAGGTCGGCCTTGGTGGCAGCGTCGGCCGCTTGCACCTGGCTTTCCAGGTCACCGATGCCATGCAGCACGAAAGTACCGATCACCACCGGCGCAATGATGCCAGCAATCTTGTTGCAGATACCCATCAGCGCGATGCGCTGCGCAGCGCCTTCGATCGGCCCGAGGATGCTGATGTACGGATTTACCGCGGTCTGCAGCAAGGCCATGCCGCCGCCGATCACGAACAGGCCGGCAAGCGCGCCGCCAAACCAGCGCTGCGTGGCGAATTCGCCGAACCCCATGGCGCCAACCGCCATCACCGCCAGGCTCAGGGCCAGGCCTTTCTTCATGCCGGTGCGGCCGAGAATCCACGAGGCCGGCAGCGCCAGGAAGAAGTAAGACAGGTAGAACACCATCAGTACCAGAAACGCTGACACCTCGTTTACGTCGAAGGCCAGCTTGACGAAGGTGATCAACGGGCCGTTGATCCAGGTACAGAAGCCGATGATGAAAAACAGCACGCCGACGATGGCGATGGACGACGCCATGCTGGTACGCGGCGTCGAGTCGGGAACAGCAGACATGGGCAAAGCTCCTGCAGATGCGGGAGACGGATCAAGGCCGTCGGGCGATTACGTGGGAACAACGTTGTCACATTTATGGTTTGCTGCGGACAAGTTTGTCAACAACGCGACCATGCCGGGCTATTCCGATGAATCATCAGGAATGCCCTACAAGCCCGGAAGGATCAGGCTTTCGCCGCAAAACCCCGCAAGTTAAGCCACTACACGCTATCGGATGCAACAAATGCAGGCGCCGTAGGGTTTGCGCAGAAGCGCTGCAACGCAACATCGAAAGTTTCAATTATTCGTTGACATCGTTGTCAGAACGATTACAGACTCGCCCCCCAATGGTGCCCTTCCGGGCGCTCCGCCTCGCCATAGGGAAACCGAGTGACAGCTGTCGTCCCCCCGCTGCAGACCACCCGCCTTGACCCCGCCTCCCGGCCCTTCTTCGCTGCCGATGTGGGTGGCACGCACGTCCGCGTCGGCCTGATTCGGGCCGCCGCTGCCAACGACGCGTCCATCGACGTGCTGTCCTATCGCAAGTACCGCTGCGCGGACTATCCAAGCCTCAGCGCGATCCTGTCCGACTTCGCCAGCCACAATCCGCCGGTCGAGCATTGCGTGATCGCCACCGCCGGCTACGCGCTGCCGGACGGCACGGTGATCTCGGCCAACCTGCCGTGGCCGCTGTCCTCCAATCGCATCCGCGACGACCTCGGCTTTGCCGGCGTGCACCTGGTCAATGATTTTGAAGCGGTGGCGCACGCCGCCGGTCACATCAACGCCAGCCAGGTCCTGCAGCTGACTGGCCCGGCCGAAGCCGAGCGTGGCCCGACCCTGGTGATCGGCCCGGGCACCGGCTTGGGTGCAGCGGTGTGGATCCCGGTCGGCAACCGCTCGGTGGTCCTGGCCACCGAAGCCGGCCAGGCCTCGCTTGCCGCAACCACCGAACTGGAAATGGCCGTGCTGCAGCAGATGCTGCAGGACCGTCCGCATGTTTCCATCGAACAGGCGCTGTCCGGCCCCGGCCTGCTCAATCTGTACAACGCGCTGTGCGCGGTGCGCGGCGTCGCGCCGGTGCACACCACCCCCGATGCCGTCAGCGCCGCCGCCTGTGATGGCAGCGACCCGTTGGCCGTGGAAACCCTGCAGCTGTTCTGCGGGATCCTCGGCTCGACCATCGGCGACATGGCCCTGCTCTACGGCGTGCAGGGCGGCATCTATCTGGCTGGCGGCATCTTGCCGAAGATCAGCCAATTTCTTTTGAACAGCACCTTCGTCGAACGCTTCCTCAACAAGGGGCCGATGCGCAAGGCGTTGCAAAGCATTCCCGTGAAGCTGGTAGAGCACGGGCAACTGGGCGTCATCGGCGCCGCCAGTTGGTATCTGGAAAAGTCGGCCAAGTAAGCCTTCAGCAGCATAAGCAACAGATCCACCAGCAGGACCCGTAGTAACGCGGCACGCAGTGCCAATCAATCTTGATGTTGAGGAGAGACAACATGCATCGCAAGACCCTTCTTTCGGCAGCCATCGTCAGCTGCCTCGCCTTCAGCGCACATGCGCAGGAAGCCCCGCAGAACGCCACCGATCTGGATACCGTGACTGTCACCGGCATCCGCGCCAGCCTGGAAAAGTCGCTGGACAGCAAGCGCAACAACGACACGGTCTCCGAGTCGATCACCGCTGAAGACATCGGCAAGTTCCCGAACACCAACGCCGCCGAAGCCATGGCGCTGATCCCGGGCGTCACCATCGACCGCCGCTTCGGCCAGGGCGAGCGCGTCAGCATCGACGGCACCGACCCGAGCCTCAACCTGAGCTTCATCGATGGTCACCCGGTTGCCCAGGCCATCTGGCTGTACGGCGAGTCGCCGAACCGTGGCTTCGACTACACCATGCTGGCGCCGGAAGTACTGGGCCGCCTGGAAATCATCAAGTCCTCCGAAGCCCGTCTGCCGGAAGGCAGCCTCGGTGGCACGGTGATGATGCATTCGCGCAAGCCGCTGGACATGGATGCCAATTCGGTCAGCGGTTCGGTCGGCTACAGCTACAACGACCAGGCCAAGAAGGGCGCTCCGAACATCTCCGTGCTCTACAGCTGGAAGAACGAAGACTCCACCTGGGGCGTCAACGTCGCCGCCCAGCGCCATGAAGAGAAGGTCGATCGCCAGGGCATCGAAATCTTCGGTTACAGCACCGTTGCCGACTTCGCTGCGGTCAACCCGAACGTTGCCGCGCAGATTGCCAAGGGCGAGCTGCGCCCGACCGACAAGGTCGCGCAGGAAATCAACGTTGCCTACTTCCAGCAGGAGCGCAAGCGCGACAGCGCCTTGGTGAACCTGCAGTTCAAGCCCAACGACCAGTTCGAAGGTACCTTGAGCGGCCTGTACATCAAGGAAAACTTCGACAGCTACAACCAGTCGATGTACAACTTCATGACGCAGAACAACTCGTCCATGCAGGCCGTCGATTACTTCAACCCGACCGGCCCGGGCGGCTTCGTCACCGGCGGCCACACCAATGCCAACCCCGGCAGCGGCACCGGCATCATCTACGACAACCAGGTGCGCTTCTCCGAAGTGACCACCAAGGGCGTGGACCTGGACCTGCAGTACCGCGGTGATGGCTGGAAGCTGGGCGGCAAGATCGGCACCAGCAAGTCCGAGAACCCGAACATCAGCCAGTACCTGATCGAGCCGGTCTACAGCGGCGCGTATAGCTGGGACTACCGCAAGGGCTTCCAGGCTGATGACCAGGCTGCGTACTACGACCCGGCAAACTGGGGCAACATCTTCGGCAACAACGGCGTGTTCAGCTCCGAAGCCAAGGACAAGTACGCGCAGCTCGACTTCAGCAAGAACTTCGACAGCATCTTCAACCAGTTGCTGGTCGGTGTGCGTCGCACCGAGCACACGGAAAACTACGGCCTTGGCGTGTACGGCGGCGTGCGTACCGGCACCTTGGCCGACGTCGGCACCATCGGCAACACCAATCTGCTCGGCAGCATGGGCGGCGTGTTCGGCAACACCAGCCACCACCCGCAGGTCGGCCAGGGCAACGTGATCAATTGGGTTCACGGCAGCCCGGTGAACTACTCGCGTTCCGACGCCTCCAGCCTGTTGAACAACACCTGGGAACTGGAACAGAAGACCACTGCCGCCTATACGCAGCTGAACTTCTCCACCGGCGCCCTGCGCGGCAACGTCGGCGTACGTTGGGTCCAAACCAAGACCGACAGCAGCGCCTATGTCTACGGCGACAACGTGCCGGTGCTGCCGGCGCCGGCCGAGTGGTGGCAGACCAGCAAGAGCAAGAAGAGCAACATGCTGCCGTCCGTCAACCTGGTCTATGACAATGGCGGTGATGTGGTGTTGCGTGCCTCGGCTGCCAAGGTCATCGCCTGGGCACCGTACAACCTGATGTCGAACAACCTGTTCCTCAACGACACCATGATGACCGGCTCGGGCGGCAACCCGGATCTGGATCCGTACAAGGCCTACAACTTCAACCTGTCGGCCGAGTGGTACTTCGCCCCGCAGTCGATCCTGGCTGGCTCGGTGTTCCTGAAGCAGACCCAGAACTACGTGCTGCAGACCCCGGGTACGGAGCGTCGTTACAACTCCATGCGTGACAGCAACCCGACCACCTGGTTGACCACGGTTGGCTCGCACGGTTGTACCGCTGACGGCTTCTGCGACTACAGCGTCACCCGTCCGCGCAACGCCGGCGGTGCCAGCGTCCGTGGCTTCAACGTCAACTACCAGCAGGCCTTCGGTGACACCGGCCTGGGCTTGATCGCCAACTACACCTACGCAACCGGCGATACCGATGCCGGCAACAACATGCCCTACCTGTCGCGCAGCACCGTCAGCGTCAGCCCGTACTTTGAAAACGAACAGTTCAGCGTCCGTGTCAACTACAACTGGCGCAGCAAGTACGAAGGTGTTGGTTATGTTGCCGGTGCACCGGCCGCCACCACCGCCGCGTACGCCGACCTGAGCGCAAGCCTGGGCTGGAACTTCACCGACAACCTGAGCCTGTCTCTGGATGCAATGAACCTGCTCAACGAAAAGTATCGCCAGTACGTCGCACAGGAAGAAGCTCTGGCTGCCGAGTACTTCACCGGCCGCCGTTACATGGCCAACCTGCGCTTCAAGTTCTGATCCATCCCGGCACGCAACATCGCCGGTTAGCGTGACCCGCCGGGCCTGGATCATTCCGGGCCCGGTTTTTTTTTGGCCTTTCATGTAGTGGGCGGGCCGGGCGGGGGGGGGGGGGGCGGCGGCGCGCCCCCGCCGCCCAGGGGGGGGGCGTAACAAAACAACACCAACCCACGCGGGTGGCGGCGCGGCGCTC
>NZ_JBRRCU010000050.1:0-32507 GCF_056759195.1 Stenotrophomonas sp. STEN083
CGCCCCTGAGTGGTGGGCGGGTGGTTGATACCCCCCGCCCCCAATTCAGGGGCTATCCCTGTTAAGCGTTGTGGTCACATGGTGCCGGTCCCGATTGGGGCGGGGCACTACGGTGATCTGCAGATGACCATCGGCCCGTGTAACGCACAGCAGGCTTGCCGCATCATGGCCTTCTCAGACAAGCGAGAGGTTGGTGATGCATGTGTTCCGTCCTGCAGTACTGGGGTTGGCCCTGATGGCCGCCATGGGTTTGGCCAATGCGGCGCCGGCGGTGGCTGACGTGGACGCACGCGGGGTGAAGATCAGCGAGGCCGCGTATCCGGGCACCATCCGCCTCGAAGTGGACGCCACCGATCTCGGCCAGCGCGTGTTCAAGGTGCGGCAGACGGTGCCGGTGCAGCCGGGCCTGCAGCGCTTCCATTACCCGGCTTGGTTGCCGGGCAGCCATTCGCCCAGTGGCCAGATCGAAAAGTTGGCCGGGCTGGTGATCAACGCCAACGGCCAGCGCCTGGAATGGGTACGCGACCCGCTCGATGTCTACACCTTCAATGTGCAGGTGCCCGAAGGCGTCACCGAGCTGCGCATGGACTTCCAGTTCCTCAGCCCCACCGATTCGGCGCAGGGCCGCACGGTGATGACGCCGAACATGCTCAACCTGCAGTGGAACGCGATGCTGCTGTATCCGGCCGGTCACGCCGCGCATGCCATCACTTATCAGGCCAGTGCGCGTTACCCGCAGGGTTGGGACGCAGCCAGTGCGTTGACGGTGGCCAGTCGCAACGGCGATACCGTCAACTACGCGCCGACCAATCTGGAAATCCTGATCGACTCGCCGGTGTTCGCCGGCCGTTACCACCGCATGTTCGATCTGGCCCCGGCCGGCACCCGGCCGGTGCGCTTGAACGTGTTTGCTGATCGGGCAAAGGATCTTGAAGCCAAGCCCGAGCACATCGAGCAGCACCGCGCGCTGGTGACGCAGGCACGCAAGCTGTTCGGCGCCGAGCACTACGACCACTACGATTTCCTGTTCGCGGTGACCAACCAGCTTGGCGGCATCGGCCTGGAACACCAGCGCTCCAGCGAGAACAGCGAAGATCGCGATTACTTCAGCGGTTGGGATGCCAAGGTCGGCAGCAGTGATCTGCTCGGCCATGAGTACACCCATTCCTGGGACGGCAAATACCGTCGCCCGGCCGACCTGGCCACGCTGAACTACAACGTGCCGATGCAGGGCAGCCTGCTGTGGGTCTACGAAGGTCAGACCCAGTACTGGGGCAATGTACTGACCGCGCGCGCTGGTATCCGTCCGCTGGACGCCTCGCGTGATGCGCTGGCGATGGTTGCTGCAACCTATGCAGACAATCGCCCCGGCCTGGAGTGGCGTTCGCTGGGCGACACCACCAACGACCCGGTGATCGCCCGTCGCAAACCCAAGCCGTACCGCGGCTACCAGATGAGCGAGGACTACTACCAGGGCGGGCAGATGTTGTGGCTGGAAGCCGACGTGCGCCTGCGCACGCTCAGCGGTGGCAAGCGCAGCCTGGATGATTTCGCCAAGGCCTTCTTCGGCCAGAACGACGGCCAATGGGAACGCCCGGATACCTACACCTACGACGAGGTCGCCGCGACCCTGGAGCAGGTGCAGCCGACCGGTGACTGGTCGCAGTTCCTGCGTGATCGCCTCGAACGCAAAACCGGCCTGGTCGGCGGCATTGAAGCGGCTGGCTGGAAGCTCGTCTACAAGGACAAGCCAAGTGCGTATTTCAAGTCGATGATGAAGGGCCGCGGTGCCAACTTCATCTACTCGCTGGGCGTTTCCTTGAGCCCAGCCGGTTACGTCAATGAGGTGCGTTGGGACAGTGCGGGCTTCAATGCCGGCGTCGGCACTGGCATGCAGGTGCTGGCCGTGAACGATCTGCAATACAGCGCCGACGAGCTGGAAGAAGCGGTGCGAGCAGCCAAGGACAGCAAGCAGCCAGTGCGTCTATTGGTGAAGGAAGTGGATGTCTATCGCACGCTGAGCATCGACTACCACGACGGCCTGCGTTACCCGACGCTGGAGCGGATTGAAGGAAAGCCGGACTACCTGACCCCGATCTTCACCGCCCGCAAGTAAAGCGATGTAGTGCCGAGCCATGCTCGGCAAGGGCTTTACCAGCAAGATCAAAAGCGCCCCTCGTCCGCCCCTACGGGGCACCTCGCTCCGCGCCCCTGCCCCGCGTAGCACGCGGGGCGTACGAACAGTCACGAGCCTTTGGCTCGTAAGCGCCTGTTCTTAACCCCGCAAGCGGGAGAAGGGCTGAAGCCAAAGCAGGCCGCTGTAGTGCCGAGCCATGCTCGGCAGGGGGCTTTACCGGCAAGATCAAAAGCGCCCCTCATCCCAACCCTTCTCCCGCAAGCGGGAGAAGGGCTAAAGCAGTAGCAAAAGCCAAAAGCCAAAAGCCACCTGCGCAGATCAGTTCTTTATCTGCACATCATCGATATACACATTGAGGTCGTACGCGGTATTGGCGTGATACAGCCAGATCGCATCCAGCTTGACGCTGCTGCCGGTGATTGTGCCATTGCCATCCACCCACGCGTTCCATTGCGCCGCGTCACTCAGCGCCCACGACACATACGTCCAGGTGTTGGCTGCGATGGCCTTGCTGGTTGAGCGCTCGGTGCCGTCACTGTCGTCGATGCCAATGCCAACTGTGGTTCCAGTACCACCGCTCCACACCCAGAACCCGACAACACCATTGGCACGCGTCAACGCGGTATTGCTGGCCGGGACACCGCTGCCCGATAACAACCGCACAGCCCAGGCTGCTGTGCTGGCGGTATTGTCCTTCAGCAGTACCCGCAACGAGCAGCTGCCATTCTTCTGCGTGGTGCAATCACGTGTAGCCGTCGAGGCGGTGCTGATGCCGGTGGTGCTGCCCGAGTAACTGGGGCTGGTATCGAAATGACCAACGCTGCTCTCGAAGCGATCCAGATAGGTGATCGCGCCGGTACCGCCACCCGTGCCAGGGTTCAGCAGTCCGTAGTACTTCGACCAGTTCCAGTTGATGCCCGGGTCGGTGTGCGTCTGGCCGCTGTAGTGCTGATGGCCCTTGATCTTGACGCTGGTGGCCAGCACGTTGATGCCACTGCTGGATGCACCGCTATAGGCGCTGGCACAGCTGATCGCGCTGTACGTGGCGCAGAAGTTGCGTACCAGCGCCGCTGAGGCGTCATACATCGCATTGGTGTACCAAGAGCTGTTGTCGACAAAGCCCTCGTGCTCGATGCCAAGGGTGTAGCTGTTCTGGCTGCCCACGTGCCAAGCGGTGTGGGCGTTGCGCACCATCTGCGTTACTTGACCGTCGGAGGAGCGGATCACATAGTGCGCGCTGACCTGCGCCGAGGCGTTCTTGAACCAGGAAATGGTGCCGGCATAGCTGCCCTGGGTGGTGTGGATGGTTACCGCACTGACCGCTGCCGAGCGCGACGCGGAGTAGTTGGAGGATGACGCGGCACTCCAGATGGCCGGGCCATAGTCGGTGCTCTGGATGCTTGCGTCCAGCGATGGGTTGACGGCGGTTTTCCCCGTGGCATTGCTACGCGCCTGCAAGGTCTCGCTGATCGGATCGACCAGGAACGCATCGGTTTCAACCCGGTCCCTGCTTACATCAAGGCGCACCATCGGCGCGCGCAGCGTGACCAGTTGCGGCGCATCAAAGGCCTGCTCCCAGGCGATCGCGCGTTCGGGCACGACGATGCCGCGGTCATTGACGCCTCGGTCCTGCGCCAGCAGTACGTCGTAGGCAAAGCTGGTACGTGCGTAGTCATCGACGGCGCTGCGTGCGGCTACATTCGCGGTGCGGGGTGAGTAGCCTGCATAGCGCATCAGGGCAGGGCGTATCGCCTCGGGCTCGGGTGCGCCGGATGCACCGACGTTGGGATGATCCTGGCGGATCTGCGCGTCCAGCAATGCGGCGGCGGCAAGAATATTGGTGGCTGCGTCGGTACGCACAGCGGTGGTGGATACGCCAAGCAGCTTTGCCGCTTCGCCAACCTGATCCTCGAAGCCACCACCGGCGTACAGGCCCATCACTCCCCAGGATGGTGGCATGCGCAGGTGTGCATCATTCTGGTCGTGCGCGTCGGGCTGCAACGGTGACCAGCGGCTTTGTACATAGGCCAAGGATTCCAGCGTTCCACGCGGAATGCCGGGGTAACGGCGATAGGCCTGCTGGAAGTAGCGCACATACATTGCCCGCAAGGGCAGCATGCGCGCTTCTTCCATCTTCAACTGCATGTCGAGCACCTGCTCGCTATCAGCGACCGGTGCCTTGATCGTGGTTTGGGCAAGTGCTGGAACAACTACGGCACTGGTGATGACGGCAGACAGCAGCACGGCGGTATGACGGTGCATCATCGGTAGGACCCCCAAGCTTGGAACCCCCTGCGTGTGTGGTTCTACCGCAGCAGTTCTGGTCGTGGGTGAAGGCGAGGGTCAATCAGTGATGGGGATCAAGGAGTTGCTGGATGGGTTGCCCGTGGATGTGACCGCAATCCAATGCGAAAGACACCCCTCCCCAACCTTCCCCATGCGTGCGGCAAAGGAAGGGGGCTGATCGTGAAGCCCGACACCTGATGTGTTGCCAGGAAATCTAACTGCTCGATGCCGCGAGGGTTGGTCGCCTGCGCTCCAACCACCAGAGCAGCGAGGCAACCAGCACAAATCCCAACAGCCAAGGCCAGCGCGGGCCCGGGATGGGTAGCGGATTTGAGCGCGCAGCAACACCGGTCAATGCGAACGTCGCATCGCGCATCTGCTGCGCATGCAACGCAACCGCTTTGCCCGGATCCAACAGCAGGATGCTTTCCTGCTGCTCGCCAGCTTCAACACGGTGCCAACCGGCCTCCCGCGGCCACGCTGCAACGCAGTTGTCAGCTGAAGGGTCGGGCAGCAATTCGGTTCGGCTGCCGTCCTCGGCGACCATCTGTACAGGAGCAGGCAAACCGCAAAGACTGATGCGCTCTTCACTCCAGGCCCAGGCGGGCAATTGCAGCGTTGGCGAATCCGGAAGTGATCGGGCTACGCTCGCCAACGCGATGTTCCACAGTTCGGCGTGCACGTCGGCGTGGCCCGAGAGCACCAGCGCATAGCTGTCGGTGATCGGCAGCAGGCCAACCCGGCCCAAGCCAAGTGTGCGCCAGCCGCCAACCGCGCTGCCGTCAGCGGCACGCAACAAGGGCACGACATCGGCGCCGTTCAATTCCAGATTGAATTGTTCTACGGCGAGCGCGGTCTTGTTCTGCTCTGCATCGGTTGCGGTGCGCAGTGTGATCGGCTTGGTCTGATCACCGCCAAGTGCTTCCAGCCCCCACTCGCGCAACGCGCGGCGGGCGTTGCCGTCCAAGCTGCCGCTGGTCCGGACCAGTACGCCCAGCCCACCGCGTACTGCCTCAGTGATCGCAGCACGTTGCGCGGACGACAGGGCAGCAAGGCGGCGCTCATCGAGCAGCAGCAAGTCCAAGCGTGCAAGGCTGGCGGCATCCAGCGCGGCCGGCGCATCGCCCAACTGCAGCCCACCGCCGATCAGCATGCTGGTCTGCAGCTTGGCACCGATATCAGTGGCCCAGCGTTGCAGGTACTTCAACTCAGGGCCCGGGGCGCCGGCCAGCAAGCGTATCGTCGGGGCAGTGCTTGCACGTACGCGGACTGGTACCGGTAGCTGGTCCAGCACCTTGCCGCTGCCGTCGAGCACGCGCAGCGTGAAGCTGACATCGCCGGGATCACGTGCGCTGGCGTTCAGCGCTACGCGGCCTGTCGAATCGGCGTTGGCGATATCCACGCGATGGCCGGCCGGGTCCAGCAGTTCCACGCGTACACCAGGCATGCCTTGCACGCGGCTGTGCACAGTGAAGGCCGCGCCCGGTGCAAGTAGCGCCGGCGCCTGCAACTCCACCAGACCAATCGCTGCCCTGCTGGGCAGGAACCGCAACGGCGGTAGTGCGATATCGCGGTCACGCGCAGGCAGGCCCTGGCCGATGATGACCAGCTCACGTGTGCCCGGATGCTGGCGCAGCGCCGTGGCCAGATCGGGTACTGCTTTCACCGACGCCAATGCAGGTGCTTCAGGCAGGCGCAGGTAGTTCGCCGCTGGTACGGCCGCCAACTCGGCTGCGGTCGCCCCGACTGTCGCGATGACCAAGGTGCCGGCGTGTCCCGGACGCGATGGCGGTTGCAGGGTGAAGTACAGCAGCACGCCGGCCGCGATTTGCAGCAGCAACAACGCTGCAAGACGTGCTGCGCGTGGCCGTGGTGACAGCGCGAAGCGCAGGCTGCCCAGCGCGACGGCCAGTGCGATCAGGACGAGCGGAAGCCAGGGCGTCATCGTGCTGGCTCCTGCGGTGCCGAGAGTGCTTCAAGGTAACGGCGACCACTGGCATCGGCTGCATTGCGGCGTGCGGGTGGGCCTTCAGCGCGACGCAGTGCTGGCCATAGTTGCGCGCGCAGCTCGCTGCGGCATGCCCGGCAATCCGGCTGTTGGCGCAACGCGTCGATCGCGGCAACGACATCCAGCGGATCGGGCACGGCATTGGGGTGTGCGTCGAGCCAGCGCGACAAGGAATCAAGGTCCACGCTGTCGGCGCTGGATGCCAATGCGTGCCATGCGTTGGCGACATCGGCACCACCAGCAGGGCGTGCGCTCAGCTGTACAGCCCGATTGCCAAGACCCTCGCGCTTGCCGGTCATGCGCCGGGCCATGTCGATCGGCGGCAGCTCGCTGCCCACACGTGCCAGGTAAATGCGCTCGGCCTGCTGCACCTGCTTGATGAAGGCGAGCGCCTTGTAGGCGTAGGGCAGGGCTTGATCAGGATGGCCTTGACGCAGGTGACCTTCGGATTGCCACATCTGGTCGAGCGCGGACTTGAGGATGGCGCGGGTCTGCGGATCGAGCAGGGTGGCCGCTTCGGCATGGTCGTGGGTGTGGCCGTACTCGGACAGCACGTCGGTGGCGCTGCCGAATACCGGTGCGCTCGTGGCATCGGTGCCGGTGCTGCTGCCGTGGTCATGGCCATCATCGTCGGCGTGATCGGCATGCGCATCGGCGCTGGCTGCATCGCTGGTTGGCATATCACCGGTCGGCGGTGCTTTCGCGCCACCTTCGGCTTCTTCGCCGAGGAACTGGCCGTAGCGCAGGCGCAGGATGCGCTGGTCCACACCGATGGCATCGGAGCGCTTGATGAAGGTGTCGGCATCCAGGCTGCGACGCTGCTTGAGCAGTGCTTCGGCGTCGATGATGATCTGCCGCTGGCTGCGGAAGTAGGCCGGCATCACCTTCTTGATCGCGCCTTCCAGATCGCTGGCCTGCACCTGCTGCTCGCTGGGCAGGCGCAGGATCAGGCTGGCGCTGCGCGCTTCCTGCGGCTGCGGGCTGCGGTTGTCGCGGACGGTCAGGCGCGCGACAACTTCATCGCCGGGCTCCAGGCCAAGTGCAGCAAGATCGGCGTTGTAGCTGAAACGACGCGCAGTAGCAGGGCCGCTGCCGCTCAGCGTCAGCTGGCGTTGCTGGAAGCTGATGTTCTCGCCGTTGCCTTTTGCCGTGGTGATATCCAGCGTCGCGGCGCCGTTCACGCCGAAATCGTCGCTGGCTTCAAAACGCAGCTGCCACGTGCGCTGGCGCGGTGCGGCTTGATTGAGTGTCTGCGCTGGCTCGATCACTTTGACTTGTGGTGGGCGATCAACCGTCACGTCGAGACGATAAGCGCGGCCGGTAGATGCCATCGCCGGTGCGGTATGGATGCGATACAGGCCCGCACGCTGCAACACCTCGCCGCCGCGCCAGTAGTCGCCATCGCGCTGCAGTGCCAACCGGCGACCATCATGGAACTGCAGCCACGCGTGTTGCGGCTGTGGTGCGAACTGCAGTCGCCACTGCAGACGGCTGCCTTGCAGGGCACGTGTATCGAGCTTGTCGCCGGAGCTTGGTGCCTGGCCGCTGTACGCCGGGGGTGTGACCTGCAGCCAGCTGCCACGCAATGCGGGCGCGCTGTTCGCCGCAACACTGGCAGCCGGGCTTCCATCAGCGGTGTCCGCTGCGTTGGTCGCACTGTGCGGCCACAGCAACGCAGCGCCTGCTATCAGCACAGCGGCAAGCAGGCACAACAGCAATCGCTTCCAGGGCCAGCGAGGACGCAGGTCTGGCAGATTGCTCTGCAGGCGCTGTTCGACACGGCGGCGCTGGCGCTGCTGCAGCGGGTTGAGCGTAGGCGGTGCAGCGAACAGTAGATCGGCGCTGTCCTCGAAGCGCGGATGATCGTTCAGCTGTGCGACCAGCCAGCGCGTATCCAAGCGCCGCGCACGCCAGACCGCGATGCCGGCAACCGCCAGCAAAGCAAGCGTTCCGGCGATGTAGCCGGCATCGAAGCCGAGCATACGTGTGGCAAGCAAGCCGACCGCCAGGGCCAAGGGCAGACCGCCGAACAAGGCAATCAGCAGGGTGCGGCGACGCGCGGCGCGCAGCAGGGTGCGTGCGTTCATACCTGGCCCCGACGGCGCGGCGCACTGGCCAGCCAGCGCTCAAGCAGGAACAGCAGGGCGATTGCCAACAGCAACCAATGGCTCAGCTCGGTTGCAGGCTGTGGATACGGCGTAGCGCCGATTCCCGGCTGCATCGTCGCTGCAGGCGCGCGCCGTGGCGTGGGTGCAGCCTGCAGCACGGCGCGCAGGTCGTTCGGGAAATTCGCGTCAAGCAACACCGGCAGGCTCGCCGGCTGCAAGGGCGCTGCCCAACGCAGCCATTGGCCTAGTGGCGTGCTGATCTGTTCAATGACCAGCACGCCGCTGGCATCGCGCCATAGCGGCGTGCGCTGTGCATCGGCGGGTACCGGCGTGCGGGCATCTACCAGCAAGCGGCCGCCGCGTTGCAGCCATGCGCTTGTATCGGCTGGTAGTGGCGTGGCCGATAGCCAGACGTGCAGCTTGCCGTCATTGCTGAAGGCGACGCTGTCGTCTGCCGTCTCCGGCTTGGTTCCACGCCATGCGCTGGAGACCGCATTGAGATAGCGCAAGCCTTGCTTGCCAGCTTCGTCGTGACGGATCTGCAGTTCAGGCGGGGCAATGGCAACTGGCTTGGCGGTGGCCGCGTTCTGCTCAAGTACTTGCCATTGCACCGCTCGTGAAAGCCTTGGGCGTTGCGCGTCCAGCCCATCGAGTACCGACGGGACAACCACGGTGAGCGTGGCATCGGTTGGCAGCGAGGCATCCAGCTCACGCAACAGGCTGGATACCGGCTGCGGGCCTTGCGGCGCTGCGGCTTTGTCGATGCGCGGGAAGCCCGGCGCCAGCCATAACCACTGCGCGTCGGCGTTACCCACGGCGAGCTGGGCAGCCGCAAGATCAAGACCGGGCACTACAGCGATGCGCGGTTGCGCATTAACTACGCCGGTCAGTGCCGGCCGTGCCAACAGCACCGCCAGCAGTGCAAGCAGCAGCAGGCGCAGCAGCAGCAACGGCCATTCGTCGAAGCGGATGCGTCGGCGCGGGCGCGGCTTGGCCGACAGCCAGCGCAGCGCGGCGAAATCGATGATGCGTTGCTCGCTGCGGCGGGCGAGGTGGATCAGCAGCGGCAGCAATAGTGCTGCCAATGCAAGGAAACCGGCCGGGAACAGCCACAGCAGGCTCATGCACCGCTCCCGGCACGGCGCCCGAACAGGCGCTGCAGGGGCGCGTCGATGGCTTCATCGAGATAGGCGGTGTCATGGCGGATACCGGCGGCCTGCAGCCGTGCATCCAGCACGCGCTGTGCTTCCTTGAAGCGGGGGAGGTATTCGCCGCGCACCGTTGCGCCATCACTGAGCAGCTCATCGCCGGTTTCCGGGTCGCGGAAGCGGTGACCATCGCGGAACGGAAAGTCACGCTCTTCCACCGTCAGCAACTGCAGGTGCACCACATCGCGGCCGGCCTTGGCCAGGCGCTCGGCCAGTTCGACGCCCGCCGCATCGAAGCCGTCGCCGATCATCACCACCAAGTCGTTGCTGGCGATGCGTTCCCACAGCGGTGATAGCCGCTGCTGCGGTGGCCATTGCCCCTTGGCCTGTAGCGCATGCAATTGCAGGTGCAGACGATCGCGCTGGCGCAGTCCGTTGCCTGCGGGCAACAGCTGCACGCCATCGCCGCCAAGTGCGATCAGGCCGAAGGCATCACCTTGCTGCATCGCCAGTTCGGCGACACAGGCGACCAATGCTTTGGCGGCATCCATGCGCCGCCAATCAGGGCGTGCCTGATCGGCTTGCGCCATCGAGGCGCTGGCATCGAGCAGCAGCCATACGGTGATCGGGCTTTCGCGTTCGGACTCGCGCACGAAAAAGCGGTCCGAGCGTGCGTACAGCTTCCAATCAATCTGGCGCAATTCGTCGCCCGGTTCGTAGGCGCGGTACTGCGCAAACTCCAATCCGGCGCCGCGGCTGCGGCTGGCGTGCGCGCCGATGCCACGGCTGCCGCTGGCCCGCTGCGGCCACAGCCGCAGGCTGCGCAGGCGACTGCGCACGTCGGCGGGGATCAGCGGTGGCGTTGGAGCGCTCATGATCTTCTAACGTTGCGAATCAGGCCGGGAACGGCACCGCACGCAGCAGCGCGGCGATCACGTCGTCGGCACTCTTGTGTTCGGCCTCGGCGGCGAACGACAGCAGCAAGCGATGACGCATCACCGGTGCCGCCAACGCCTGCACATCCTCGCGGGTGGCGGCGAAGCGGCCCTGCAGTAGGGCGCGCGCCTTTGCGGCGAGCACCAGTGACTGGCCGGCGCGTGGACCGGCGCCCCATTTGATCCAGTTGTTCACTTCGGCAGGCGCGCCATCGCCAGGGCGGCTGGCGCGGACTAGGCGGGTGATCCAGCTCAGCAGGTCGGGGCTGATATGCACTTCACGAACCGCAGCCTGTAGTGCCTTCACTGCTTCGGCGTCCATCACCTTGGGCACGGCGCCGCTGTGGCTGCCGGTGGTCTGAGCGAGGATGTCGCGTTCTTCGGTTTCGCTCGGGTAGTCGACGCGCACATGCAGCAGGAAGCGGTCGAGCTGGGCTTCCGGTAGCGGATAGGTGCCGGCCTGCTCGATCGGGTTCTGCGTGGCCAGCACGAAGAACGGCGAGGGCAGGGCGTAGGTGGTGCCGGCGTAGCTGACGGTGCGCTCCTGCATCGCTTCCAGCAGCGCGGCCTGGGTCTTGGGCGGGGTGCGGTTGAGTTCGTCGGCCAGCAGCAGGTTGGTGAAGATCGGGCCTTGCTGGAAGCGGAACGCGCGCTTGCCGGTGCCGTGG
The DNA here is from genome assembly GCF_056759195.1 of Stenotrophomonas sp. STEN083. NCBI lineage: Bacteria > Pseudomonadati > Pseudomonadota > Gammaproteobacteria > Lysobacterales > Lysobacteraceae > Stenotrophomonas > Stenotrophomonas sp. STEN083. The sequence continues at coordinate 11,291 of NZ_JBRRCU010000050.1, forward strand.
TCTTCTTCCAGCAGCTCGGTGCCGAGGATGTCGCTGGGCATCAGGTCGGGGGTGAACTGGACGCGCCGGAATTGCAGCTCCAGTGCTTGGCCGAGCGAGCGCACCAGCAAGGTCTTGCCGAGGCCGGGCGCGCCCTCCAACAGGCAGTGGCCGCCGGCCAGCAGGCCGATCAGCAATTGTTCGACAACCTCGTGTTGGCCGACCACGGCCTGTGCCAGCGCGCTGCGCAGCTCGTTCAAGCGCGGCAGTAGTGAATCGAGATCGTGGCTGGGATCGGGGGCAGTCATGCGGTCACCTGTGGGGTCAGTGCGTCAGTGCGTACATCACGATGTTCACGCCGAATTTGGTGTTGTCTTCGGCCAGGAAGCGTTTGTTGCGCCAGTCGTAGTCCCATTCGCAACCGTAGTCCTTGTTGCTGTAGAGCACGCCCAGCCGGCCATCGATCTCGATGCCCTTGAGGTAGTCGTGAACCAGGTCATCGCCCCAGCCGTTGAGCTCGAAGCCAGTGGCGGGTGGGCCCTCGGGAAATTTGAAGAAGCTGTTGTAGACGGCGTGGTTGTTGGGCAGTTTCTTCATCGCGGTGTTGCCGAAGATGCTGCGCATCTGTGCCTCGAAGGAGGTGGCGAACAGGCCGTCGATGTCGTGGTTGCAGTCGTCGACGAAGACAAAGCCGCCGTTGCGTACGTAGCGCTCGAAGTTGCGGCGCTCTTCCGGGTTGAACTCGACCAGCTTGTGCCCGGCCAGGTAGCAGAACGGTGCGGCCAGCATCTTCGGGTCGGACAGTGCGATGACGTGTTCCTTGGGGTCCACGCGCAGCGTTGTGTAGTCGACCAGTGAGGTGATCAGGTTGGACGGCATGCGCGCATCCACGTCCCAGTCACCGGAGTCGTAGCGCAGGCGGGTGAACCAGAAGTCGTAGCGGCTGGCCTGTGCCCGCGCGATGCCCGGCAAGGCGGCGCTCACCGCGCCGCCCAGCAGCAGGTGAAGGAATTGCGCTCGCGTCAGACGGGGTGAGGACAAAGGCGAAAATCTCAGGATGCTGAAAGCCCCTCTCCCGCTTGCGGGAGAGGGGTTGGGGTGAGGGCGCTCTTGAAGCTCGTAGAGCAGGAGCTTCCCCTCATCCGCCCCTTCGGGGCACCTTCTCCCGCAGGCGGGAGAAGGGATAGATCAACTGCAACTGCTCAAAGCCAAAGCTAAAAGCCAAAGATAAAAGCCAAAGCTAAAAGCCCTTACACCGCATCCGACAACGACGTAAACGTAAAGTCACGCAGCTTCATCGGCGGGATCATCATCACAAAGCTCGACTCATCACCAGCCACACGCACCGGCTTGCCCAGCTCATCGATGTTGTTGAGCATGATCACCGGCGATTCGTTGAAGCGGAAATTCTTCACCGGGTGCTTGATCTGGCCGTTCTCGATGTAGAACGTGCCGTCACGGGTCAGGCCAGTCAGCAGCACGGTCTGCGGGTCGACCATGCGGATGTACCAGGTGCGGGTGACCAGGATGCCCTTCTCGGTGCCACGCACCAACTCGGCAATCGACTTGGTGCCGCCGCCCATCAACAGGTTGCCGGCGCTGGCCTTTGCGGTCTTGCCCTGCTTCTGCGCCCAATAGCGCGAGTAATCCAGGTTGGCGATCTTGCCGTCTTCGATGATGGCGATGCGCTCGCGCGGCATGCCTTCGCCATCCCACGGCAGTACCGCCGCATCCGGATGCCACGGGTCAGCGAACAGGTTGACCTTGCTGTCGTAGACCTGCTCGCCCAGCTTGTTGCCGCCGCCTTTCTTGGACAGGAAGCTGCGGCCTTCGTCGGCAGAGCGGGCACTGAAGAAATTCATCATGAAGCTGATCAGGCCAGCAGCGGCCGCCGGCTCCAGGATCACCGTGTACTTGCCCGGCTCCAGCGCCTTGGCTTCGGCCGATTCGGTGGCCTTGCGCTTGGCGATCTCGATGTCCTGGTCGGCCTTGAAGTCGGCGGCATTGGCGAGATTGCGGCCAACCCAACCCGAGCCGCGACCGTCTTCGGTACGCACGGTGCAGGTGTAGTTGAAGTTGGTGGTCTTCTGGTAGCCGAAGTTGCCGTTGCTGTTGGCGATGGCGACAAAACCATTGCCGTCTTCCAGGAAGCCGGCAGCGATCAGGCCGTGGCCGCGGCAGGGGGTGATGGAGTCAGCAGCCACCTGGGCACGGAACTCGGGGGTGATTGCCGCTGTCGATTCGCTGAAGGTCGGGCTTGAGCGGTACTGCTGCTTGCCGATCGCCGGCATGAATTCCGGGTTCTCCGGTGCCAGCTTGGCCAGATCCTCGGCACGGCGCACAACGCGCTCCAGCGAGGCGTCGTCGAACTCGTTGATCGAGGCAGTGCCCACACGCTTGCCAAAGGCAACCTGCACGGCCAGTTCGGCATTGCTGACGATACCGCTGGTGGAGACGTTGTTCAGCGCGAAACGGATGTTGCCGTCGACCGAGCCGGCCAGCGTGGCAGTGCATTCATCGGCCTTGGACAGAGCGATGACCTTGTCCAGGATGGCCTTGGCTTCCTGTTCGGTGAAGATGATCATGGTTCAGAAGCTCCTTGACGATCAGCCGAGGCTGCGCGCGGTATTGATGACGTTGATGCCGTCGAAACGGGCGGTGGACGAGCCGTGCGACACGGCCGAGACCTGACCCGGCTGGCCCTTGCCGTCGAAGAACGAACCGCCCAGGCGGTAGTCGCGTTCGTCGGCGATGGCGCTGCAGGCGTTCCAGAATTCCGGGGTGCGGATCTGGTAGGCCACGTCCTCGAGCATGCGGGTGATCTGGCCGTTCTTGATTTCATAGAACAGCTGGCCACCGAACTGCGCGTTGTAGCGCTGCTGGTCGATGGAGAACGAGCCGTCACCGATGATGTAGATGCCGTTCTCGACGTTCTTGATCATGTCGGCCACCGACAGCGGGGTCTTGCCCGGCGCCAACGACACATTGGCCATGCGCTGGAACTGCACGCTGGACCAGGAGTCGGCATAGCAGCAGCCATCGGACTCGGTCTTGCCGAGGATATGCGCCTGGTCACGGATGGTCTGGTAGTCGACCAGCTTGCCGTCGCTGATCAGCGGCCAGCGCTTGGTCTTCACGCCTTCATCGTCATAGGCAACGGCGCCGAGCGAACCCGGCTGCACCTTGTCGGCGAAGATGTTGACCTTGTCGCTGCCGTACTGGAAGCGCTGCTCGCGCTTGTCCAGCGTGGCGAAACTGGTGCCGGCATAGTTGGCTTCGTAACCGAGCACGCGGTCCAGTTCCAGCGGATGACCGACGGCTTCGTGGATGGTCAGCCAGGTGTGCGACGGATCGAGGATCAGATCGTACTTGCCCGGTTTGACCGACGGTGCCTTCAGCTTTTCCTGGGTCTGCTTGGCGGCGGCGATGGCGTCTTCGCGCATGTCATAGGACTGGCCGTAGACGGTGACGCCGTTGGGCAGCACGGTCTTGCCGGAGGCGTCGCCATCCAGGTATTCGTAGCCCAGGCCCATCGGCGAGGACAGACCGGAACGGGTACGGAACTTGCCGCTGGCCTTGTCGATGGCGGTGACCGTCATCGGTGCCCAGATGCGATGCACGTCCTGGTCGATATAGGAACCATCGGTGGAGGCGAAGTACTTCTGTTCGTTGACCAGGAACAGCATCGAATTGACGAAGCTGGCACCGGCACCGAGCGCTGCGGCGTTCACGCCCAACAGCAGATCGGCCTTGTCCTTGATCGGCACTTCCATCGCGTTCTTCTTGATCGGCGTGCGCCAGCTGACCTCGCCGTAGCCCGGCGCCTTGGCGAACTGCACCGGTGCGGTCTGCACCTTGGCATTGGCCTTGGCGATGGCGGCGGCCTGCTGCGCGGCCTTGACCACCCCAGCCGGGCTCAGGTCATTGGTGGCGGCAAAGCCCCAGGCCCCATTGACGATGACGCGGATGCCGGTACCGGTGGACTCGGTATTCACCACGTTCTGGACCTTGTCCTCGCGGGTGATCACGAACTGACGCAGGTAGCGGCCGATGCGCACATCGCAGTAAGTGGCGCCTGCGGCACGTGCGGCATTGAGTGCGTCATCGGCCAGGCGCTTCTTCAAGGCTGGATCGAGTGCGGTCAACAGTTGTTCGGCGGCGATGGCCTTGCCGAAGAAGGACGGCACCATCAGGCCGCCAGCGGTAAGCCCGGTCAGGGCTAGGAAGTCACGTCTCTGCAAGGCTGCTCTCCACGGGGCAAGGCCCGCAAGGCGGGCGCTACGGCAACAAACGACGGTGGCTTCGCGGTGATCTGCGAACTGTTCGATTTTTGCGGTCAGGTGTTTGCAGCGGTAGTGACTTTAGGCATGGAAGAGCAATTTATTTGGGCTTTCTGCGCAGAGCTCACCCAACCGCCTCCACCAACACCCGCTGCATCCAATCCACGAACACGCGCAGCCGTTGCGAAGGATGGCGGCGGTGTGGAAACAGCAGATGCATCGGCATTGGATCGGCGTGAAACGCGGACATCACCTGCAGCAGACTGCCAGCCGCCAGCTCGGCACGCACGTCGTAGGCGGGAATCTGAATCAGCCCCAAGCCGGCGATGCAGCAGGCGATATAGGCCTCGGCACTGTTGACGGTGACCCGCCCCGCCAAGGGTTGGCTGCGCAGGACGCCGTTCTCGCGCCACTCCCAGGCTTCTACCCGGCCGTTGCCGGGTGAGGCGTACAGCACGCCCCAGTGTGTGCCCAGCTGCGAGGGATGCGTGGGAAGGCCATGCCGCTCCACATAGGCAGGGCTGGCCACGTTGATCAGCGGCAGCTGGCCCATGCTGCGTGCCACCAGCCGTGAGTCCTGCAACGGACCTACCCGCAACGCGCAATCCACGCCGTCCTCGATCAGGTCGATGCTGCGGTCGGTCATGCCCAGCTCAACATCGATCTGCGGAAACGCCTGCAGGAAACCAGGCAATGCCGGGGCGATGATCAGGCGGCCGATGCGACCGGGCACATCCACCTTGATCCGCCCGCTCAGGGACTGCGGTGATTGCCGGAACAACTGCTCGGCTTCGTCGACGTCGGCGATCAACTGCTGGCAGCGGGCATGGAACAGCAACCCATCCTGGGTGGGCGTTACCTGGCGGGTGGTGCGGTGGAGCAACCGCGTGCCCAGCCGCTGTTCCAGCGTGCGCACCGCTTCGGACACGGAGGAGCGCGGCAGGTTGAGCTGGTCGGCGGCGCGGGTGAAGCCTGCGCAGTCCACTACCCGCACGAAGACCCGGTACAGCTCGATACGATCCATGGCGATTGTCCGGATAGGCCGACAAGTGAAGTCAGAATGACCGGCTTTATCCGGAAAACCAAGTCGATAGGCTCTGTTGGCATTCCCCCAAGCCACAGGAGTTCGCCATGACCGACCATCGCATCCACGGCAAGACCATCCTCATCGCCGGCGGCGGCAAGAACCTGGGCGGCTTGTTGGCCCGGGATTTCGCCAGTCAAGGCGCCAGCGGCGTGGCCATCCACTACAACAGCGAGGCTGCGCGTGCCGAGGCCGAAGCGACTGCCGAAGCGGTTCGTGCAGCCGGCGCCAATGCCCATCTGTTCCAGGCCGACCTGACCTCGGCTGCGGCGATGGAGCGGCTGTTCGATGATGCCAAGCAGGCCATGGGGCGCATCGATATCGCCATCAACACGGTCGGCAAGGTGCTGAAGAAGCAGATGACGCAGATCAGCGAAGCCGAGTTCGATGCGATGGATGCGGTGAACAACAAGGCCGCGTTCTTCTTCCTGAAAGAAGCCGGTCGGAATCTCGCCGACAACGGCAAGGTGTGCACGCTGGTGACGTCCTTGTTGGGCGCATTCACCCCGTTCTATTCCAGCTATGCCGGCACCAAGGCACCGGTGGAGCACTACACGCGTGCGGCGGCCAAGGAATTTGGCGAACGTGGGATTTCGGTGACGGCGATAGGCCCGGGGCCGATGGATACCTCGTTCTTCTACCCCGCTGAAGGCGCGGATGCGGTGGCCTACCACAAGACTGCGGCAGCGCTGTCGCCGTTCTCCAAAACCGGGCTGACCGACATCGAGGACATCGTGCCGTGGGTGCGCTTCCTGGTATCCGAGGGCTGGTGGATGACCGGGCAGACGATTCTGGTCAATGGTGGGTATACGACGCGCTGAAAGCTTCCGCTCATCCGCCCCTTCGGGGCACGGCTAAGCCTGCGATCTGCGAGTCCACGGCCAAGCCTGCGATCTGATAGCCCCTCTCCCGCTTGCGGGAGAGGGGTTGGGGTGAGGGCAGCTCTATGCCTTACCCCAACGACCGCGCCGTATTGATGATGTTCACCCCATCAAAGCGCGTTGTCGCCGAACCGTGCGATACCGCTGATACCTGCCCCGGCTGGCCCTTGCCGTCAAAGAACGAACCGCCCATGCGGAAATCGCGCTCATCGCAGATCGCGCTGCAGGCATTCCAGAACTCCGGCGTGCGGATCTGGTACGCCGCATCCTCGACCATTCCTGCAATCTCGCCGTTCTTGATCTGGTAGCAGAGTTGTCCACCAAACTGCGCGTTGTAGCGCTGCTGGTCGATCGAATACGAACCACGGCCGTGGATGTAGATGCCGTTCTCCACGTTCTTGACCATCTGTGCCGGGGTCAGCGGCGTCTTGCCCGGTGCCAGCGACACATTGGCCATGCGCTGGAACTGCACGCTCTTCCACGAGTCGGCGTAGCTGCAACCGTGTGAGGCGTTCTCGCCAAGGATATGCACCTCATCGCGGGTCGCCTGGTAGTTGACCAGGATGCCGTCCTTGACCAGATCCCACTGCCTGGTCTTCACGCCCTCATCGTCATAGCCCACCGCACCGAGGCTGTAGGGCACGGTCTTGTCGGCGGTGAAGTTGACGATATCGCTGCCCCAGCGGAAGCCTGCCTCGCGCTTGTCCAGCGTGGCGAAGCTGGTACCTGCGTAGTTGGCTTCGTAGCCGAGCACACGGTCCAGTTCCAGCGGATGGCCGACGTTTTCGTGGATGGTCAGGAACAGGTTGGACGGGTCCAGCACCAGGTCGTACTTGCCCGGCTTCACTGACGGCGCAGTGAGCTTGGCGCGCGCCTGCTTGGCGGCGGCGATGGCATCTTCCACCGGATCATAGGAATGGCCGTAGGCCACCACGCCGCCGGGTAGCTGGTGCTTGTCGGCGGCATTGCCCTCGAGGAACTCCCAACCCATGCCGGCAGGCGCCGACAGCCCGGCGCGGGTGCGGAACTTGCCGCTGGTCTTGTCGATGGCGGTGGCGGTGAATGGCAGCCAGATGCGGTGCACATCCTGGTCGATCCACGAGCCGTCGCTGGAGGCGAAGTACTTCTGTTCGTTGACCAGGAACAGCTGCGAGTTGATGAAGTTGGCACCGGCATTGATCGCTGCTGCATTGACCGAAAGCAGCAGATCGACCTTGTCCTTGACCGGTACCGCCATCGCGTTCTGGCGGATCGGCGTCTTCCACTGCACCTCGCCCACGCCCGGCGTCGGTGCCAGTTGTACCGGCTTGGTCTGGATCTTCGCGTTGGCCCTGGCGATGGCAATCGCCTGCGCCACCGCGGCGGCCACGCCCTGCGTGGTGGACTGGTTGCTGGCGGCGAAGCCCCAGGCGCCATTGACGATCACGCGGATGCCGACGCCGGCCGACTCGCTGTTGGTGACGTTCTGCACCTTGTCTTCGCGGGTGACGATGGCCTGGTTGAGGTAGCGGCCGATGCGCACGTCGCAGTAACTGGCGCCGCCCTGTTTGGCCAAGGCAAGCACGGTGTCGGCCAGCAGTTTCTTCTTGGCCACATCGGCCGGTGCAAGCAGCTCCTCGGCAGCAATCAGCTGGGCATTGGGCAGCATGAAACCAGCGAGGCCGAGGCCGGAGAGCGAAAGAAACTGACGGCGTTGCATGAGGGGCGGAACTCCAGAGCCAGCGATGCAGTGCATCGCACAAGACCCTTGAATCTCGGCGGCGCGGGGGTTCAGGCACAAGTGACCATGGTCATGCATGGCGGCAAACAGGCACTGCGGCACAATCTGCGCTGCATTCCCCCAGGCCCCAGAACGATGACCAGCAAGCCGTACTCCGAATCCTGCGAGCGCAACAGTGCACCCATCCTGGAGGTCCTGCAGCAGCATCTGGGCCAAGCCCGCACTGTCCTGGAGATCGGTAGCGGCACCGGCCAGCATGCCGTGCATTTCGCCGCTGCGATGCCGTGGCTGCGTTGGCAGGCCAGCGATCACCGCGACTATCTGCCTGGAATACGTCAGTGGCTGGACGAGGCGGCGTTGCCGAACACGCCCGCGCCGCTGGAACTGCAGGCGGTGATTGGCGAAGGCCTGCAGCCCTTGCCGCCGTTGCCGGTGCATGACGGCCGGGCTGGTTTTGATGCGGTATTCAGCGCCAACACCCTGCACATCATGGGTTGGGAAGAAGTTCAGGCGCTGTTCGCCGGGCTGCCGTCGCTGATGGCGCCAGAAGCGCTGTTCATCGCCTACGGTCCGTTCAACTACAACGGTGCCTTCACCAGCGACAGCAACCGCAACTTCGATGGCTGGCTGAAGGCGCGTGATCCGCGCTCTGGCATCCGCGACCTCGAGGCAGTTGATGCCTTGGCTCGCGCGCAGCAGCTGGAGCTGTGCGAGGACGTGCCGATGCCGGCCAACAACCGTTGCCTGGTATGGCGGCGGATGCGCGTTTGAAGCCGGGCGGGCTAGGATGCGAAGACTTCAGGCAAGGGGCGGGGCGTGATGCAGGGACGTAAGTGGTTGGTGGCGATGGTGCTGGGCTTTGCTCCATTGGTGTGCCTGCAGGCGCAGCCGCTGGATGCGCGGGCAGCTGCGATGCAGGTGCAGGCAAGCTATCCGGGCGTGATCGAGCTGGAGGTGGATGCCAGCGACATCCAGCGCCGTATCCAGCGCGTGCACCAGCGCATTCCCGTAGCGGCTGGTGCGCTGACCCTGTGGTACCCGCAGTGGATCCCCGGCAATCACGCGCCCACCGGCCCGATCAATCAGATGGCCGGGCTGGTCATCCGTGGTAATGGCCAGGTGCTGCAGTGGACGCGCGATTCCGGCGACATGTACGCGTTCAAGCTGCAGGTACCCGAGGGTGTCAGCACACTCGATATCGAGTTCCAGTACCTGTCACCGACCGCTAGCGACCAGGGCCGGCTGGCGATGACGCCGAACATGCTCGATCTGCAGTGGCATCGAGTGCTGCTGTACCCGGCCGGCTATGACGCACGCGGTATCCAGGTCAAACCCAGCCTGCGCCTGCCCGAAGGTTGGCAGAGTGGCACGGCTTTGGATGTTGCACAGCGCAGTGGAGGCAATGAGCAGTACGCAGCGGTGTCGCTGATGACCTTGATTGATTCACCGGTATTCGCTGGCCAGTACTTCAAGCGTTTCGCGCTGGACGAGGCATCCAGGCAGCCGGTGTGGCTGGACGTGGTTGGCGAGAACCCGCAGGGCCTGCAGGCCGATACCAAGGTGCTGGATGCACATCGCGCGCTGGTGCGCGAGGCCGACGTGGTATTCGGTTCGCGCCCGTACACGCGTTACAACTTCCTGCTGGCGGTGTCGGACGTGTTCAGCGGCATCGGTCTTGAACATGCGCAGAGCAGCGAGAACGGCATGCACGACGGCTACCTGCGCGGCGAGCGGCCCTTCCTCGACAACGACCTGCTGCCGCACGAATATGCGCATGCATGGGTAGGCAAGGCTTGGCGTCCACGCCCGACCTGGGTGCCGCATTACAACGCACCGATGCACAACGACGAGTTGTGGATGTACGAAGGCCAGACCCAGTACTGGGCAGTTGTGTTGGCTGCACGCTCCGGGCTGTGGAAGCCGGACTATGCGATGGCGATGCTGGCACAGCTGCAGGCCAACTACACAACACAGCCGGGCCGGCAATGGCGCGACCTGCACGACACCGTGCACCAGGGCATTCTCGACTTCAATTCCAAGCCGCAGGCCTGGGCCGACTGGCAGCGTGCGTTCGAGTTCTATAACGAGAGCACGCTGTTGTGGCTGGGCGTGGATGCACGCCTGCGCAGCTTGTCGAAAGGCAAAGTCACGCTGGACGACTTCGCCAAGCGCTTCCACCAGGGCGGAAAGCAGGGTGAGATTCGCCTGTATGATCGCGCCGATGTGATGAAGGGTCTGGAAGCGGTGCAGGCCGGCAACTGGGATGCCTTCATCGGCAGCCGATTGGATGCCCGTGATGGCAAGGCGCCAGATGGTTTGGCTGCAGCGGGTTGGGAGCTGTACTTCGATGACCAGCCGAATCTTGTGGTTGCAGATGGTGAGGCCGATGGCATTACCGATCTGCAGTATTCATTGGGTTTGAAGATCGGCAGTGATGGTGTGTTGCAGGCTGTTGGCTGGGACAGCCCTGCATTCCAAGCAGGTTTGGCCAAGGATGTGACGGTTGTTGCGGTGAATGGCCTGGCTTATAGCGGTGGCCGCATCAAGCAGGCGCTGAAGGATGGCAAGCAGAGCGGCACGCCGATCGAGTTGATCGTGCGCCAGGCGGACAGCTTCCGTACCGTGCGTATCGATTACCGCGAAGGTGTGCGGTATCCGCATCTGCGGCGGATTGCGGGGACGGCGGATCTGTTGACGCGGATTTTGGCGGCGCGGAGGTAACGAACTGCTCGCGCTGTTGGCTGTTGCTTCTCCCGCTTGCGGGAGAAGGTGGCCCGAAGGGTCGGATGAGGGGAGCTTTTAAAGCAACGGGTCTGCTCGCTAGAAGCTTCCCCTCACCCCAACCCCTCTCCCGCAAGCGGGAGAGGGGCTTCTTGCGCCTCTAGCATTCCGAGTACGTTGAGCCCTCAGTACTCCACCCGATACCCAACCCCAAACGTACGCCCTTGCGCCGGCACGCTAGAAATCTTGCCGTAAGTCGCTTCCGCCTGCTGCCCATAGACCGTCTTGTAGTCACGATCGGCCAGGTTATAGACGCCCACGCTGAAACGCCCACCCTCCAGCGGCAGCTCACCAATCAGATCAAACACCGCATAGCCACGGATCTTCGCCGCCGGCGTCGCGCGGATGGTCGGGCTGACCGCCGCCACCTGCGCGTCACGCCACGCATCATCGGTGCCGCCGACGGCCTGGCCCTGCAAGCGCAGCAGACTATCGTTGGCAAAGCGCCACTGGCCATGCACACCTGCCTTCAACGGCGATACACGGAACGCATTGAGCTCGCGCCACTGGCCGGCCGCATCACGGTACTGACCGCGGGTGCTGGCCACGCTCGCACCCAGCTCCAGTTGCGCGGTAGGCGTATAGCGCAGGTTGGCTTCCACGCCGTACACGCGCTCGTCGGTATCGGCTACCGACACGCTGTAGTTGCGGTTGAACTGCACGGTCTTGTCCGAGCGGTTGTAGAACGCGGTCACTGCGCTCTGTAGCTGCGTGTTGTTCAAGCGCCAGCCCAGCTCGTAGTTGTCGACCTTGATCGGGCCGATGTTGCGGCTGTCGATGACGAAGTTGGCTGGCACGTCACGCAGCATGCGCTGCGTATCGGGCAGGCTGAAGCCCTGCGAGAAGTTGGCAAACAACTGCTGCGCATCGCTGAACTTGTAGACCACGCCGGCATTGAACAGCGTCTGCGAATGGCGCACGCGGCCACCGGCCAGCAGCTTCGGCTGATAGCCAGCCACCGCGTCGGCAGTGATCGCCTCGGTGTAGGGCAGCGAATCCTCCACCTTGTTGCGCAGGATCTGGTGGCGCACGCCGGCCTGCACACTGAAGCGTTCGCTCAGCGCGTGGTCGGCCTGCAGGAACAGACCGGTGGTGTCCACGCGCACATCCGGCCCCATCGCGTATTGCGCGGTCGGCACATAGTTCAGACCATTGCTGGCGATGAAGCGGTTGATGTCGTACATCTGGCCGCTCTGGCTGTCCTTTTCGCGCTCATGGTCCACGCCATAGGACAGCTGCAGGCTGCGCCCGCCGATATCGAAGCCCTTGTGCAGGGCGCTGCGCAGGCCCCAGACGTCGATGTCGGTGTTGGATTGCATGGCCACATAGGCATAGCCACCGGGCAGCGCCGGATGCACCAGCGTCGATACCGATGGGAACCAGCGGCCCTGTTCATTGCGGTAATAGGCCTCCACGCTCAGCTCCTGGCCGCCGAACACATCGCGGTTGCGGTACTGCGCATTGACGCCCTGGTGGCGGGTGCGCGGCTGTGCGCTCAACTGCAGGCCATCGACGGCGTTGTGGCTGGGCTGGTAGGCAGGATTGAACAGCACCGCCAGGCGCGGGCCGTAGTCCGGGCCGTAATCGCTGTCCTGCTGATCGTCATACCAACGCAGGCCCACGCTGAGCTGCTGGGACGGCGCAAGCGCCCACTCGAGGCGCGCGTTGAGTTCCTTGGTCTCGGTGTCCTGACGGTCGGTCTGGGCGATCTCCGGGCCGATGCGGCGGCCATGCGCATCCAGCGACGCGCCCTGGCGGCCATAGGCGATACCGAAGGCACCGCTGAAGCTGTCGCCGCGCACGGTCATGGTCTGCGCGGCATTCCAGGCGAGGTTGTCGCTGGATACATCCGACGGCGTGCGCAGGCCGAGCTGGCTGGCCAGCTGCACCGGCGCATCGCCAGGTTGCAGGGTGATGATGTTGATGATGCCGCCGCTGGCGCCGGCGCCGTACAACGCGGTGGCACCGGAGATCACCTCGATGCGCTCGATCATCGTCGGCGAGATGCTGTTGAGCTGGCGCGAGCCATCGCGTGCGCCGGTCAGCGGCACGCCATCGATCATCACCTGCACGCTGCGGCCACGCATGGTCATGCCGTAATTGCTGGTGGTGCCACTGGCCGGTGCCAGTGACGGCACCAGCTGGCCGAGGATGTCGGCAGTGCTGCGTCCAGCGGCGGTCTGTTGGGCGATCTGCTCGCGCTCGATGGCGTACACGGTGCCGGCGATCTCGGCCACGCTGCGTGCGCCGCGCACGGCGGTAACGCTGACGGCATCCAGCTGGCGGGTGCCGCTGGTGGTATTGGCCTGTGCTGCCAGCTGGCCACTGATGGCCAGGCTCAGCAGGGCGAGCGGAAGCGTTGCTGCGGTATGCCGCATGGTGTCCTCGGAACGTATCAGGGAGAAGAAGGAGAGGGCGCGAAGCGGCGCAGCAGCGGCCGGCACAACAGCAACCCAAGCGCGGAGATGATCGCCAGCGCCACGTAATAAGCGGGGTAGCCCAGGCCCTTGGCGAGGAAGCCGGACAAGGCACCGCCGATGAAATAGATCAGCAGTTCGAAGCACACCAGCAGGGTGAAGTCGGTGCCGGCCTGCTCGCGCGAGCTGAGCCTCATGAACAAGGCATACAAGCTGGTCATCGCCACATAGCGAAGGGCGAGCAGGGCGATCACCAGCGCACCCAGCCCAAACTGCGAGGAGGCAAGCACACCGCTGTACAGCAAGGCGGCCAGCAGCACATACAGAAGCGTGCGCCACCAACCGGCGTGCATCAGCAGCTGTTCGGTGCTGCGCTGCTTGAGTAGCCAGGCCGCGCCTACCGCAGCCAACATGCCAACGCCGGCACCGCCCACCGAGATCAGCAGGCCGATCTCGGTCAGGCTCCACTTCTGGTCGACCAGCAGCGGATTGACCATCGCCATCGCCGGCGCTTCCACCAACCGATACAACACGATCAACAGCAGCGCCCAGCGCAGCTCGGGCCGACGCAGCGCCCGCAGCACGCTCGGCCGTTGCGCGGTTGCCGGACGCGCGCCTTCGTTGATCTGCTGCACGGCGAACAGGGTCAAGGCACTCATCGCCGCCAGACTCAGCAGGGCCACGTTCCAGCCGCGGGTTTCATACAGCCACAGCACGCCTGCGCCGCCGACCATGCTGCCCAGCGCCACGCCCACGCTCTGCGCCATGCTGCCCAGGCGGTGCTCGGCCGGTGCCAAGGCTTCCACCGTATAGCCATCGATGGCGATGTCCTGGGTGGCGGCGATGGTGGAGATCCACATGCCGACCAGCACGAACACGGTCAGGCCATGGTCCAGACCAGTGAAGGCCAACACCAGGATGCCGACCAGCAACAACAACTGGGTCAGCCACAACCAGCTGCGGCGCCGGCCCAAGGCCGGCAGATGCCAACGGTCCACCAGCGGCGCCCACAGGAACTTGAACGCCCACGGCAGGTAGAGCAGCGACAACATGCCGATCCAGCGCAGGTCCACGCCCTGGCTGCGCAGGATGGCTGGTACCGCCACGTTGTAGAAATACAGTGGCAGCGCATGGGCCATGTACAGCGCCACGATGACGCCAAGGCCGAAACGCGAGGCCGCGCCGTGTTCAGTGCGCATCGGCCTGCTCCAGCTGTTGGCCGACCCAGCGCATGCCGTCGGCATCATCGGTGGTGACGTAATAGGGCACGCCCCAGGCCGCATGCAGGGCCGGCGTATCCAGCCGCTGCTGCTCGACGGCGCTGCTGGCGATGCGCACCAAGCCCTTGCAGTAAACGCGGAAGGCGGGCTTGTGCTGCTTGTACCAGACCGCCTGGATGGCGCGGTAATCGTCACTGAAGCTCGCGCCAGGCACGGTGCTGGCAATGAAGTAGAACGGCGTGGCAGCCACGATCAGTGCTTCCACGCGCTGCAGCCAATCACGGATCTCGTCCGCGCTGACCGCATCGTGGAAGACGGCGCGGACCACGGCCGCCTGCTTGATCGTCAAACCCATTGCCATTGACCTTCACTGAATACGGGGCAGAGGCATCCGTACGCCACCTCTCAAATAAGAATAGTTATCAATACCATTGAAAGTTTAGGCGCAGCGAAGGAAAATTTAGGCAGGACCACATTCCGGGATGCCCTGCATGCAGGTTTTCACCTGCGCTGAACTGATGACCGCAGCAAACGCGCTGGGCGGGCAGGTTGATTTCGATGCCGGCATGGCCGACGCCACGCCGGTGCTGGCCGGCTGGCAGCAGGTGCATGCGCTGGACGATGGCGTGTCGCTCTACCTGAGCCGCAGCCGCGACATGGTGGGTGGCTGCAGCCACAACCGTCTGGCACCCGGCATCACCGCCGGTTTCCTGGTGGATGGCGAGGCCGACGTTGCCATCGGCAGGCATCGCTTGCGGCTGGAAGGCAACCATCGGCGAATGCCGACGATGTTGGTCCACCTGCGTGAGGAAGACAGCTTCCAGCGTCATTGGCAGGCCGGGCGACAGGAAGGCAAGGTCAGCCTGCACCTCAGCGATGACTGGTTGCAGCGGCAGCTGCAGGCCGATTCCCGTGGCAGTGCCCGATTGGCACGCGTTTGTAATGGCCATGCCGACAACCATGCATGGCGACCGCCGGCGCCGTTGTTGCAGCGGGCGACGCAACTGCTGGAGAACAAGACCGGTTCGCTGCCGTTGCTGCGCCGGCTGCAGCAGGAGAGCTTTGCCCTGGAACTGGCGGCGGACGTGCTGCAGACACTGGCCAGCGAAGGCAGCGAGAAGCCTTTGGGTGCGCGCCTGCAGCGCTGCGTCACCCGCCTGCAGCAGTGGTTGCAAAGTGGAGAGGCCGACACACTGAGCATCGCGCAGATGGCGCGCCAGCTCGGCACCAATGCAGTGGACCTGCAACGTGGCTTCCAGCATTGCCATGGCCAAAGCATCGCCAACTACCAGCGCGAGCTACGGCTGGAACGCGCCCGCCAGGCACTGCTGCGGCAGCGCGTGCCCGTGGATGTTGCCGCCACCATCGCTGGCTACGCGCACACCAGCAGCTTCAGCGCCGCGTTCAAGCGCCACTACGGCACATCACCCTCGCAGCTGAAGTAGCCAACGCAGTGTTATAGACGCTGCAGCGGTTGTGGGAGCGGCGTAAGCCGCGAAGCCACCAAACCAAAACGCCTGCACGGTCCGCGCATTCAATGATGCCAGCTGGCAGCGAATGAACCGATCAACAAACGCGCAGAACGTGATCATCGCGCCGAACGTTCCGATAAACAGCTCGTGGCATGAAGCCGCCACACCGCGCGACGCAGCAGTTGCATGCGGAGATCACACGCACTTCGTGCACGCCTCGCAGCCGACCACGACCGCAATTCATACCGATGAATTGGCAAGCCGAAGACATCACTACATGGCCATCAACGCGGAAGCGAACGCCTGTTCACCCGCAAATTTTCACTTCGTATCTGCATAGATGACTGCGCACATCACGCATTGGTCCATCAAATTCAACGGCATTCCTTGAGCTTGCTGAATTCAAGCAACAACGCTGCTCATTCAAGCAACTTCACAGTTCATTTATCTGTGCAAACGTCAGCTGAAAGTGCATCACGCTGCTCTGCGAAAACGTAGCTATATTCGAGATCCCCCAAACGTAGGAGGAAGTGGAATGTTCATGACCAAGCAGAAAATGGTGATGGCGCGTACGCTCGGCGTGGCAGTCGTCGTCATGAGCCTGGCGTCCTGTGCAACCTATAAAGAAGAGTTTGCAGGGATCAACTCACGCCTCGATCAACTCGACACGAGGGTGCAGGGCGCAGCACAGAGCGCCGAGTCCGCCAACCAGTCCGCACAGCAGGCCAATCAACGACTGGATCAAATTGAAGGTCGCGTCCAGCAACTCGAAAGGGCACCACGTCGCACACCGCGCGGCTGATCGCTCTGTTCGATTCATGATGAATATCTGAATTCAGGATCCGGTGGCCTTTATCGGCCACTGGTTTCCTCCCCCTCAGTCAGTCTTCATTGCAAGGAACCGTCCCATCCGTACGCACACCTACCCTGTAATCCTCGCCGCCTTTGGCGTGCTGGCGTTCGCGAGCATTGACGCGGCCAGCGCCAAGGATGCCACGGTGCAACAAACGGCAACTTCCGTCGATCAGCTTCCACCGGACCAGAAGGTGTCGGACACGGTGATTGAACTCGCCGGCTGGGTTGTCGCAAGCAAGGACAACCAGGGCTATCCCTTCGCGATCATGGACAAGGCCGCTGCACAGATCCTGGTGTTCAGTGGCGACGGCCGACTGCGCGGCGCCACGCCTGGACTGTTTGGCTCGGCAACCGGCGATCACGTAGCCCCCGGCGTCGCTGGCCTCGCACTGCGCGAGATTCCGGGCCGCGACCGCACCACACCTGCGGGTCGTTACATCGGCGGCTTCGGCCCCTCGCTCGATGCGGGCCGCGTGCTGTGGGTGGACTACGATTCGGCAGTCTCCATCCATCCCACCGCTACCGGCGTGCCCGCCGAGCGACGCGCAGAGCGCCTCGCATCACCAACACCGGACGACAACCGTGTCACCCACGGCTGCATCAACATCGCCCCGGATTTCTACGAGCAGATCGTCAGCCCGACATTCGAGCGCGGCGGCCTGTTCTATATCCTGCCGGACAAGGACAGCCTGGAAGCGACCTTCCCGGAATTCGCAAAGAGTCGCGCCGCCGGGAAAGACAGCGAAGGCAAACACGCAGGGCGCTGAAGAAGGTGCCCTGCCTGCACATCCGCATCAGCTGCGAGAGGCTTCTTCTTTTGTAGGAGCGGCGTAAGCCGCGAAGTAAGCACCGCCTACCGACCTACCA
This sequence comes from Stenotrophomonas sp. STEN083, assembly GCF_056759195.1. Classification (NCBI taxonomy): domain Bacteria; kingdom Pseudomonadati; phylum Pseudomonadota; class Gammaproteobacteria; order Lysobacterales; family Lysobacteraceae; genus Stenotrophomonas; species Stenotrophomonas sp. STEN083. Next base: position 28,847 of record NZ_JBRRCU010000050.1, read on the forward strand.
ATGCAATCTAATCAATCCACAGTCCTATCAACAAAACCGCGCGCATAAGGCAACACCTCCAAACTACGCCGATCCACCTGCGCCAAAACTTCATCGAAACCAAACGCAGGCTCCCAACCCAACGCCCGCCGGATGACGGCATTGTCGTAAACCCGATCAATGACAGCAGGCAGCGGCCAACCACGCCGCGCATGCTCGGCAACCAACTCCGGGCAACGCTGACGCAGCACTTCAATGGCATCAAGCCCCAATTGCTCAAGGTCTTCGCGCTGAAACGGCGTCGAACCACTGACAACAAATCGACTGAACGAACCAGCCGGTAACGCCAATGCCGCCACATGCGCATCAGCAACATCGCGGACATCAATACCGCGATGCAGGCGCAGCACCGACATCTGATCCGCAGGCTGCGGGAAACAACGTGACATGCGGATGACGCTACGTGTCAGCTCCGCACCGGACCACTCGGCCAGGACCTGCTCGGCTTCCAGCTTGGTGCGGTGATACACAGTCTTGGGCTGCGCCGTCACAGATTCATCGATCCATGTGCAACCCTGCTCGGCGACAGCATCGCCATACAGTGCGGTGGTACTGGTATAGACCACCTGCTTCACACCCGCCTGCTGCGCAGCTTCCAGCAATTGCTGCACACCCGTCACATTGACCCGCTCGAACTCGCGATCAGATACCAGGCCCACATGCGGCGCGTGGTACGAAGCGGTGTGGAAGACCACATCCACGCCCTGCAAGGCCGAGTGCAGCAATCGGGTATCGGTGAAGTCACCAACAAGCGACGAGCATGAGAAAGGGGAGCGGTCGAGGCCAACGACCTCATGGTTTGCGGCAATCGCGTTGTAGATTGCGCGGCCTATCCGGCCTGAACTAACGGTGATAAGAGCTTTCACGAAAAAGTGCGTCTGGCGCCCGGGATCTGCCGGGATGGAGGCATGGTAAATCCACTGCTACATCCAAGGCTATGCGAGAGGCGCGCATGCCCATTGTTGGCCAAGGCCGCCATCGACCCAAAGCGGACCAACGCTGTCCAGAAAGAACTGCGCGACTCAACCACACAATTCTGCACACACCCAGAAGGGACAGGGACTCAGTAATTGTGATTTCCATTCTCTGCAGAAAGCTGGCAACCGCGCTGGTGCGTGTTGAGAATGTGGAAGCCATTCTTCTGTCGTGACATCGACATGGGCGTGTCCGATGCGTCCAGCACAGCCACTATCCAGGAGTGATCGATATGGCTTCACCCAGTCTTGTTGCACTGACCGTTTCATCCTGTGGGCATTGCTGTTGATCGCCTTGATGGAAATCATCCGCTCAAAGCTTGTCCTGCAGAAGTCCGTTGCTGCGAGCGGGTTCAGGCCTGACAACGCGAAGCGGGCGGCGCTAATCCGCGGGCAATTCAAGGACACCTGCAGCTGCCATTTCCGGAGGAGAGCAACATTCTGCATCGAAGGTTCGCAAGGGTCACTGCGAGTCCTACATGGCAACTGCTCGGACTAAGCTGAGCTTTTCCAACAGAGAAAGTGTTTCATCGGTGAACTGACAGCCTGCTTTGAAGAGGGAAAAGCCCACCATGTGGAAACCGTGCCTGCTCGCCGTGTTCTGCGCCCTGATGGCTGGGGCCTGCGACATGGCTGTTGCTTCGCCCGTCCCCGAGTTGCCGCTGCCCAACGAGGCCGAATACACCGCGCAGATCAACGCCTGGCTGGATGAACGGAGTGCGGGGAGAGCTGCCGAACAGCTGAGGTGGCAACGGATAGTGGCAGGTGTCTCGTCAGCGTTGGTTCTGGGCTTTGTGGTCTTCGTCTGGCACACCTGGCGCCTGCGTAAACCCTTGGCCTTTCGCATCAGTCGCCTGCTGCTGTGGACCCCCTGCTTCTTGTTGGCAGGCGCATGGTTTTGGCCCCTCCTGCTGGCCGGGACGGCCCTGGCGCCCGTGATACTAGGCATATGGTGGAAGCGCGCTCTGTCGTGGTGGGAGCTGGGCGTTGGTACGGTCCTTTGTCTCGCGATGCTGGCCGTGATCTGGATGGTGTTCAGCGTGCTGGGCGGCTTGGGAAGGGGGTTATGAAGCCGTATCGGGCTTGTCGTCACAGGTGGGCTACCAAGCGGTGACGGCGCCCGCGTGCGGACTGGCGGCTGCAGTGATGCCTGTCCTAAATTCTGTGTGAAGTGGGGTCTGCACGCAGATTAGCCACCGCACTGTATGACCAAGTGCAGGCCTGAGACCGCACGCGGATCCCTGGTCTAAAACGACTGAGCCTGACTTTCGATTTGGGACATGTAGGTGATTCATACGACCATCCGCCTCTGGCCGCAGGGCGTCATGCGACCCACAGCGGACATTGCGCAGACCCACGTGCGCCGCGCTATGCCGTTGACCGGTCGCGGTGTGGTGTGGCCCAATTTCTCCTGATCGACAGCCCACAGGGCTGCCCAGAAGAGGTTTTCATGTTGGAGCTTGTAACCATCCGATAACCGCACTCCGACCGTTTTTTTGGTTGGGCGGTTATCAATAGCGAATCCGTAGGTGGGCATGACGTGCCCGCCGGTTTTTGCCTATTCCGGATGATTCCAACCAATGAACATCTCCAGATCGGAGCAGCGGGCACTTCATGTGCTCGCCAAGGGCGGGGCTATTGTCCACAGCCGAAATGAGTCAGGTCGCATCGCAGCGGTCGAATGCCGCACCGTCGATGGCTATGTACTCGCAGACTGCACGCTTGAGGTCTTCAAGAAGCTCAAGTCCAAGCGCCTCATAAGCTCAATGTCCGGCAAGCCCTATCGCATCAATGCGGCGGGACTGAAAGCGGTTCGTCCGCAGCTCGACAACCGTTAGCCATCACCTCCGGCCATACGTCGGCGTGATGATGCGCGATCAGCGCAGGCGCCGTGGCCACCTTCGGGAACCATTTCCATGACATCAAATAATGCCGCTGGCACCCAGCCGCAGGTAGTTTTGAATCCTGACGTAAACATTCGGGCGGAGCTGGCAACAGATGCCGATGCCATCGGCCTGCTGACACAACTGGCCTTCGCGCCCCTGGTGCATTCAAGCGGCACGGAGCAGTTCATTGTCGCCGCACTGCGACGTGCAGACCGTCTGGCGATTTCGCTCGTCGCAACCTCCGGCCTTGAGCTGATCGGCCATGTCGCGATATCCCCCGTCACCCTCTCGACGGGGGAGTCGGGCTGGTACGGCTTGGGACCCTTGTCGGTGCACCCACGCTGGCAGAAGCAGGGTGTCGGCTCCGCACTGGTTCACGCTGCGCTCGCCCGAATGCGGGAGTTGCAAATCAGAGGCTGCGTCGTACTTGGGGATCCCGCTTACTACGCGCGCTTCGGTTTCAAGACCTGGCCGGGTTTTTCCTTGCCTGATGTGCCTGCAGAATACTTCCACGCACTAACGTTCGGGTGCGATGTCCCGCGCGCCGAGGTTTCGTATCACGCTGCATTCTTGGCATCGGAGTAGTCGAGAGCCAACCCGGTGCCGGGGGGCCCGACGGGCGCGCCCCCACAGACACCCGCAGAGGGGGGAGGTATGAGGGAAGGGGGCCCCCGGGGGGGGTGGGGGGGGGGGGGGGGGGGGAGTGGGGGGTGGGGGGGCGCTGGGAGGGGGGGGGGGGGGGGCGCGGGGGGGGGGGGGGGG
>NZ_JBRRCU010000051.1:0-32362 GCF_056759195.1 Stenotrophomonas sp. STEN083
CGCCGCGCGGGGGCGCTCTGTCCTTGCCGGGTCCGGCGGGGCCGCGCGCGCCGCCCCCCCACTACCGGCGTTGGTTGGACTGTCGGCTTCGCGGCTTACGCCGCTCCTGCAAAAGCCGCCGGCTCACGCATCCAGCCCCAGCTCCCTGCACTCACGCGCATACCAGCGTGGCGCATCATCGATCGGCTGGAATACGTGGCTGCGCTCCATCACGCGTTGGTAGACGTGCACCGAGATCGCAATCTGTTCGGCGTCGCTGTTGCGCAGCGTATGGAATTCATCCGGCGGAATCAGGTTGCCTGCACTGCCTTTACAGCCCAGCAGGCAATCGCGTGGTGCAAACCGGTAACGCTCACCATCGCGCTCCAGCATGCGGTACGAGGTGATCTCCAAGCTGCCCTGCCATACGCCTTCCACGCACCACAGGCCGTCGTGGTCGTGCAGCGGCGTGCCCTGCCCCGGCCCCCAGGTCATGGCGATGATGCTGTAGCCATGTTCCGGGCTGCGGTAGATTTCACGGCGCGCGTAGTGGTCATGCACCGGTGCGTGCACGCAGGCCGGCAGCACGATCTGCGGATCGCGGATGGCGCGTTCCAGCACGGCCTGCACCTGGGCGACCGTGCTGTGGGTATCGCTGGCCTGCAAGGCGGCGTCGATACCGTCCAGCAGGCGCTGACGGCCGGCGAATTCGGGATGCGGCGATTGCAATGTCATCGCCGCAGTCTAGGCAAGGCAGGTAAAGATTCCGTTGAAACTATCTGCCGACCAGCTCAGAAGGTGCCGCGCTGGATGAAGGGCGCCTGCTGGTAGAGCCGACGTTCGCCGCCACGGGGGTCGTCCATCTGCCGGCTTTGTGTGTCGAACAGCATCGTTTGTCGGCGTTCCAGCCCATATTGCTGCCACTGCGGCAGGCCAGCGTGATTAGGGTCGCCGTTTCGCGCGAAGGCCAGCAAGGCATCACTCATCGTGTCGGCAAGCTGCTGCATCGCCGCACCGTTGCCGGTGCGGGAACCGGGCTGGGAGTTGTTGTGGAACACCAGCGGGATATCCAGGGTATGGAAGGCACGCAGCTTGGCGGCGTCGCCATCACGGTCATAACCGTCCAGCTGATACGCCCAGGTCGGTGCGCCCTGGCGCGCACGTGCCTCCAGCTCTTCCACCGCGCCGCGCCAGGAGCGTCCGGCAGTGGTGGCGGCGAAGAACACGTCGGACGGCGTGTACTGCGGATACAGGCGGCGGTACTCGGCAATCACCACCGATGGCAACAGATCCACGTATTGCTGGACTTCGAGCTTGGCCGGCAATTCCTCCCAGCTCAGCTCGAAATTCTTCGGGTCGTTGCCGAGGAAGGCACGGGTTTCGTCGTGGGTGTTGCCGATCACCATCGGGATCGCAGCCGATTGCTGTGGCGCCTGCGGCCAGAACGGATGCACCGGCAGGTTGCGTGCGTCCAGCACCGGGCCGACGTAGAGGCTGCTGTTCTCCACGCGCGAGGGATCGCGCACTTTAACCGCCTCCAGCAACTGCTGCATCGGCATGCGCCGCAGTGCTTGGGGATCGACCTTGAGGTGATCGAGCACCAGCTGCGCGCGTTGTGTGGCCGCGCGCGGGCCGGCGGCGGTGGCCTGCTGGCCGCTCATCGTCCAGGCGCGGTGGAACAGGCCCTTGGCTGCCGGCATCGCCATCAGCGTGGCGATCTTGGCACCGCCGCCGGATTGGCCGAACACGGTGACGTTGTCGGCATCACCGCCAAATTCGGCGGCGTGCTGGCGGACCCACTGCAGTGCCTGGACCAGGTCGAGCTGGCCGACATTGCCGGAGTCCGCGAACGTCTCGTCGCCGAGCTGGGCCAGATACAGGTAGCCAAACAGGTTGAGGCGGTGATTGACCGTCACCACCACCACGTCGCCGCGTCGGCTCAGGTTGCCGCCGTCGTACAGCGGGTCGCTGCCGGAGCCGTTGTTGTAGGCACCGCCGTGGATATAGAACAGGATCGGCCGCTTGCCGCCGTCACGCAGTGCTGGCGTCCACACGTTGAGGTAGAGGCAGTCTTCGCTGCCCGGGCCTTCGCCGCCGGTTTGCGGGGCCGCGGTTGCGTAGTCGAGCGCATCGCGTATGCCGCGCCAGGGTTGTTCCTGCAGGGCGGACTGGAAGCGGCGAGGCGCGGTGTCGGCGCCGTAGGGGATGCCGCGGAATACGTGGGTGCCGGATTCTGTCTGGCCGGCGACGCGGCCGCTGCGGACGCGGGCGATGGGACTGCTGCCGGTGTTTGCCCAGCTGGAGTTGCTGAGGGTGGCAAGGCTGGTTGCTGCGGCCAGCAGGGTGGTTTGCTGGAGGAAGCTGCGGCGGGCGGGGTTGTTTGGGGTTTGCGGCATGGTGGTGTCCTGGGGTGGTGGGGATTGGGCGCGCTTCGCCCTCTCCCCAACCCCTCTCCCGCAGGAAGAGGGGCTTTAAAGGCTGGGTTTGGGCTGGATTGGCTGTTGCGATGCAATCCAGCTCAGGGCCAGTTGAGGCCATGCCGCTGTCGTGAGGCCCGCTGTGCCGCGTGTACCGAAGCCGTGGCCGCCATGCGGGAACAGATGCATTTCGCTGCTGACCTTGGCACTGCGCAGGCTGTCGTAGAACAGCAGGCTGTTGCCTACCGGTGCTACTTCGTCATCGGCGGCATGCAGCAGGAAGGTTGGTGGTGTATCCGTGCGGACCTGCAGCTGCATCGAGTACTGCTGCAGCAGTTCGTCGCTGGGCGCGCTGCCGAGCAGGCGTTCGCGTGAGCCTGCATGCACGTCGTCGCCGCGCATCGTGATGACCGGGTACATCAGCAGTTGGAAGTCCGGGCGTGCGCTTTCCGCGTCGATTGCGTCGCTGTGTGGATAGACATTGCGGTCAAAGCCATTGCCCAGTCGCGCGGCCAGATGCCCGCCAGCGGAAAACCCCATCGTGCCGATACGCTGCGGGTCCAGGCCCCATTCGGTGGCGCGGTGACGGATCAGCCGCAGTGCACGCTGCGCATCGGCGAGTGCCGCTTCGCGGTCGGTACGGCCTTCGCCGGGCAACCGGTAGCGCAACACGAACAGGGTCACCTTGCCCTGTTCCACCAGGGCCGGCACCAGCGCCGTGCCTTCCTTGTCCAGCACGACGCGCTGGTAGCCGCCGCCGGGGATCACCAGCAAGGCACTGCCGTTGGGTTTGGCCGGGCGATACGCCACCAGATACGGCGCGCTGACATGGTCGATATAGCGGTCCGGCAGCGCCGGATCGCTGCTGCGTTCGACGATGCGCTGCGCTTGCGACAGCGGCTTGTCCCCCGGTGCCATGCCCTGCGGCCATAGCGCGATACGGTCAGCCGACCCTGCTGCGGGTTCACCATCGGTGGCGGCCAATACGGTTGCCGGAAGCAAGCCGAAAAAAGCGGCGAAAGCCAGCTGCAACAAGGGTTTCAGTCGAATCATGGGCGTAGCGGTCAGGTCTTGGCTGAGGGCGTGGTACAGGTTCTGGTGCAGTGCACATTGTCAGATGACACCGGTTTACCTTATACAGCCAGTCACAGCACTGTCGATGGGCAGTGCAGCAAAGTCACCAGGAGACGCACTTGAGCAACGACCAAGGCAGCCAGCCGCAGGCGCCAGCCGCGCTGGACGAGATTGCCCGCACTTTTGTGGAAGCACGCCGCGATGGCCGCTCGCTTCCGGATTTCCCCGGTGCGATCCCGGACGACCTGGTCACCGCCTATCAGGTGCAGGATCTGGCGATCGGCCGCTGGGATGACAGCGTGGTTGGCTGGAAGGTCGGCTATATCGCCGCCGAACGCCGCGACAGCTCCGGCGACGACCGCCTGCTCGGCCCGATTTTCAAACGCAATCTCTGGAATGCTACCGGTAGCATCGTGGAGATCCCGGTATTTGAAGCCGCTGGCGGCTTTGCCGCGGTGGAGGCCGAGTACGTGCTGGAACTGCTGGCCGATGCACCGGCCGACAAGCTCGACTGGACCCCGGAAGAAGCCGAAGCGCTGCCGGCCAAGCTTTACATCGGCGTGGAAGTCGCCAGCAGCCCGCTGAAGACCATCAACGTGCTCGGTCCGCGCGTGGTGGTGTCCGACTTCGGCAACAACAACGGCCTGGTGCTGGGCGGCGAAGTGCCGAACTGGACCCGCTGCGATGAGCCGGAACTGCGTGCGCAGACCGAGATCGACGGCATCGTGGTCGGCACCGGTGGCGCCACCACCCTGCCCGGCGGCCTGCGCGCGGCCTATGCCTTCGCACTGTCGCGTTCGGCCAAGCGTGGCCGGCCGTTGAAGAAGGGCGAGCTGATCGCTACCGGCAATGCCACCGGCATCCACGACATCGCTGTGGGCCAACAGGCATTGATTCGCTTCGCCGGTTACGGCGACATTTCCTGCAAGGCTGTGCCGGCCGGGTAATCCCGGCGGCCACGGTAGCAACGCGTTGGAGGGCGCTATGGTTACTCGAAGAGGATTTCTCAAGACCGGCATGGGGGCATTGGCCGTACCGGTACTTGCCGCCTGCTCTGGCGGCGGCAAAGGTGCGGCCGCTGGCAGTCAGCTGCTGACCGCCACCGATGTGCACGTGGCCGACTACCCGACGGTCACCGCGGTGAAGTGGATCGGCGAACAGCTGCTGCGCGAAACCGGCGGCCGTCTCGGCCTGACCCAGTTCCACTCCGGCCAGCTCGGCCGTGAGTCCGAGGCGATCGACATGGCCCGCTTCGGTGCCATCGACATCACTCGTGTTTACTCCGGCGCACTCAACAACGCGTTCCCGCTGACCCGCGCGCTGTGCCTGCCGTATGTCTTCGATTCGGTCGAACATATGCGCCGCGCACTTGATGGCGGTATCGCCGATGCGGTGCTGCAGGGCTTTGAAACCCGCGAGCTGGTCGGCCTGGCGGTCTATGACTCCGGTGCGCGCAGCTTCTACAACACCAAGCACCCGATCATCACGCCCAAGGACCTGCACGGCTTGAAGCTGCGCGTGGCCAGCTCGGACATCTTCCTGCAGCTGATGCGTCTGTTCGGTGCCAACCCCACGCCGATGTCGCTGGGCGACACGTTCTCCGGCATGGAGACGCACATGATCGACGGCGCCGAGAACAACATGCGCAGCTTCCATTCCAGCCGTCATTTCGAGGCCGCGCATTACTGGTCGGAAAGCCAGCATTCGTACGCGCCGGACATTCTGCTGATGTCGCGCCGCAGCCTGGATGCGCTGACCCCGTCCGATCGTCGCCTGGTGATCGATCTGGCGCGGCAATCGGTGCAGGTGATGCGCACCGCCTGGGACGCATCCGAAGACAAGGCCCGCGAGGCGGTACTGGCGTCCGGTGTGAAGTCGAATGCGGTCGACATGCCGGCGTTCCGCGCCGCCGCTGAGCCGTTGCTGCGTGACTACCTGCAGCAGGCCGATATCGCCGCGCTGCACCGTCGCATCCGCGACTTCGCCTGAGGGGGCCGTACCGATGTCTGATTCCAACGTACAAGTGGCCCCGGCAGGACTCCAGCGCGTGCTGGAGAAAGTTGCCGACGTAGTCATCTACATCGCCGTCGCCGCCCTGCTTGGGCTGGTGGTGGTGCAGGGCTGGCAGGTCTTCGCCCGCTATGTGATCAATGATTCGCCGAGCTGGACCGAGCCGGTCACGCTGCTGCTGCTGAGCACCACAATGAGCATGGGTGCGGCGGCCGGTGTGTATACCAACCGCCATTTCGGTTTCTTCCTGTTGGCAGAGCAGATGCACCCGCTGGTCAAGCGCCTGATCGATGCGCTGGTGCCGCTGATCGTCGGCACCATCGGCGGCTTCCTCGCCTGGTGGGGCTGGGTGTTGTGGCTGGACGGCCTGCACATCAAGACCGCCGGTGCCAACCTGCCGCAGAGCGTGAACTACCTGCCGCTGAGCATCGGTGGTGCGCTGATGGCGCTGTTCGCACTCAATCGCCTGCTGTTGTCGCTGCGCGTTGGCGCCGGCACTGCTGCCAACGCTGCCGAAGGGGACCGCTGAGTCATGGGTATCGCAATTCTTTTCGCCGTATTCGGCGTGCTGTTGTTGATCGGCGTACCGGTGGCCTACGCACTTGCCGCCGCCGCGCTGGCGACCTTGTTGTACCTGGACATTCCCAGCATCGTGCTGGTGCAGCAGATCTCGGCCGGTACCGGCTCGGCCTCGCTGATCGCCATTCCGCTTTTCATCTTCGCCGGTGAAATCATGATGCGCGGCGGTATTTCCGAACGGCTGATCTCGCTGGCCTCATCGCTGGTTGGGCGCCTGCGTGGTGGTCTGGGCCAGGTCTCGATCCTGTCCTCGCTGTTCTTCGGCGGCGTATCCGGCTCGGCCATCGCCGACGTGTCGGCGGTTGGCGGCACGATGATCCCGCAGATGGTAAAGCGCGGTTACGACCGTGATTTCGCGGTCAACGTCAGCATCACCGCCGCACTGGTGGCGCTGCTGGTGCCGCCCTCACATAACCTGATCTTGTTCTCGGCTGCGGCCGGTGGTGGCCTGTCCATTGCCGATCTGTTCGCCGCGGGCATCGTGCCGGCGTTGTTGATGACGGTGGTGCTGATGGTCACCGGCTACGTGGTTGCTCGGCGTCGTGGCTACGGCGTGGAAGCGTTCCCGGGTTGGCGCGCGGTGCTGTTGCGACTGGTTGCCGCCCTGCCCGGCCTCGGCCTGGTCGGCCTGATCTTCTTTGGTATCCGCGCCGGTATCTTCACCGCGGTGGAATCGGCGGCAATCGCCGTGGTCTACGCCTTGCTGGTGACCACCGTGCTGTACCGCCAGCTGCGCATCAAGGAGTTCTTCGAAACCGTCATCCATGCGGCGCGCAGCACCGGCGTGATCCTGTTCGTGATCGCCACCGCTGCGGTGTTCGGTTGGCTGCTGGCCTACCTGCAGGTGCCTGCGGCGGCGGTGGAGTTCCTGCAATCGTTCGCCCACAGCAAGTACATGGTGCTGTTGATGATCGTGGTGATGCTGCTGTTGCTGGGCACCTTCATGGACCTGGCGCCGATGATCCTGATCTGCACGCCGATCTTCCTGCCGGTGGCCAAGGCCTATGGCATCGACCCGATCCACTTCGGCCTGGTGCTGGTGCTGACCGGTGGCCTTGGCCTGGTCACACCGCCGGTGGGCTCGGTGCTGTTCATTGGTACCGCCATCGGCAAGATCAGCGTCGGCGAAAGCATGAAGACCATCTGGCCGTTCTGGATGGCCGGCCTGCTGGTGCTGTTGATCGTGACCTTCTTCCCCGAACTGTCGCTGTGGCTGCCGGCCTTGCTGCGTAGCTGATGCATGCACGCTGCGGACAGGTTGGTGCCTGTCCGCAGCCGTGGTTTGACGCTGGCGTTTGCGCCGCGCCTTCAACATGGAGATGACGATGAACGTGACCCGTACCCTGGCCGCGCTGGCCACCGCATGCCTGCTGGCCGCCGTACCGGCCTGGGCCGCCGATGCACCTATCAGCCCGAAGCGTGGCATCGAGCACCAGCGCATGGCCGATCTTGGCAATGGAAGCTTCCTCAACCCGGTGCTGGCTGGCGATCACCCGGATCCGTCGGTACTGAAGGACGGTGCTGATTACTACCTCACCCTGTCCTCGTTTGATGCCTACCCCGGCCTGCCGATCTGGCATTCGCGCGACCTGGTCAACTGGCAGCCGCTGGGCCATGCCATCACCACCAACGTCGGCGCGATCTGGGCGCCGGACATCATCAAGCACAAGGGCCGCTACTTCATCTATTTCCCGGCGCGCACCGGTGATTCGCGCAGCAATTTCGTGGTCTGGGCCGATGACATCAGGGGCCCGTGGAGCGAGCCGATCGACATCGGCCTGTCCGGCTATATCGACCCCGGCCACGCGGTCGGCGAGGACGGCAAGCGCTACCTGTTCCTGTCCGGTGGCGATTACGTGCAGATCAGCGATGACGGCCTGAGCGTGGTCGGCAAGCCCAAGCATGTCTATGACGGCTGGCGTTACCCGGAAAGCTGGGACGTGGAGTCCTACGCGCAGGAAGGCCCGAAGATCAGCCAGCGCAATGGCTGGTATTACATGACCACCGCGGTCGGCGGCACCGCCGGTCCGCCGACCGGGCACATGGTCATCACCGCACGCTCGCGCTCGATCCACGGGCCGTGGGAAAACGCACCCAACAACCCCATCACCCGCACCGTCGATCGCGCCGAGCCATGGTGGTCGCGTGGCCATGCCACCCTGATCGAAGGCACCGATGGCCGCGGCTGGATGATGTATCACGGCTACGAGAACGGTTACTGGACGCTGGGCAGGCAGATGCTGCTGGAGCCTATCGAATGGACCGAAGATGGCTGGTTCGTGGCCAAGGGCGGAGATCTGGGCGCGCCGCTGGTCAAGCCTTCCGGTGAAGCGCTGCCGCATGGCATGGCGCTGTCCGATGACTTCAAGGGCGGCAAGCTTGGCCCGCAGTGGTCGTTCTTCAACCCGACCCGCGACGAGTACCAGCGGCTGTCCTTCGGCAAGGATGGCATGAGCCTGCAGGGCAAGGGTACGACCCCGCGTGACAGCTCACCGCTGACCGCCATTGCCGGTGACGTCGCCTATCAGTTCGAAGTGGAGATGGACATCGAGCCCGGTGCCTTTGGTGGCGCCCTGCTGTATTACAGCGACCGCCTTTACGCGGGCGTGGGCAGCAATGGCGAGCAGTTCATCCTGCACCGCTATGGCGAGGAACGCCCCACCCGGCCCCAGCCCAGCGCCAGCGGCGGCAAGCTGTGGCTGAGGGTCACCAACAACCGCCATATCCTCACCGTCCATACTTCCAAGGACGGCAGCAGCTGGCAGAAGTATCCTGTTCAGATGGAAGTCTCCGGCTACCATCACAATGTGGCGGGGAAATTCCTTGCGCTGAAGCCGGCCATCTACGCCGCCGGCAATGGCAAGGTTCATTTCCGCCAGTTCCGCTACCGCGCCTTGGATTGAGCGCGGCCCGATAGAATGAATGTATTGAACGGTTTCAAGGATAAGCCCTTGCGCAAGAATGCCGATGTCGCCGCCACGCCCAAAGCGCTGGGACGGCCCGCCACCATCAACGACATCGCGCGTTTGTCGGGGGTTTCCAAGAAGACGGTCTCGCGGATCATCAACAACTCGCCGCTGGTGCGCAAAGACACCCGCGACAAGGTTGAAGCGCTGATGCGCGAGGTCGGCTACACGCCCGATCCCTTGGCGCGTGGGTTGGCGTTCCGGCGCTCGTTCCTGATCGGCATGGTCTACGACAACCCCACCGCGCAATACGTGGTGGACATGCAGAACGGCGCGCTGGACGCGCTGCGTGGCTCCAGCTTCGAGCTGGTGGTGCACCCCTGCGACACCCGCAGCCCCGGCTATATCGAGGGCGTGAAGCGCTTCGTGCAGCAGCAGAAGCTGCACGGCGTGATCCTGGTGCCGCGTGCTTCCGAGGACCAGGCGCTGGCCGACATGCTGGATGAGATCGGCTGCCGCTTTACCCGCATCGCCGCCCTGCCGCTGGATGAAACCTCGCAGATGGTGATCACCCATGACCGCGACGGCGCTGCTGAAGCGGCCGATTACCTGCTGTCGCTGGGCCACCGCGACATCGCCCTGATCACCGGTCCCACCGCCTATCGTTCTGCGCACGAACGCACCGCGGGCTTCCTTGAAGCGCTGGAGCGGCGTGGCATCGAGCTGCCACCGGCACGCATCATCGAGGCCGGTTACACCTTTGAATCGGGTGTGGCCGCGGCCGAAAAACTACTGCTGGGCAAGCAGCGCCCGACCGCCATCTTCACCGGTAACGATGAGATGGCTGCCGGCGTCTACAAGGTCGCCATGCGTGCCGGCATCAGCATTCCACGCGAGTTGTCGATCGTCGGTTACGACGACAGCCCGCTGGCCTCACGGCTGTGGCCATCGCTGACCTCGGTGCGCCGCAACACCCGTGACACCGGGAGAACAGCGGCTGCGATGCTGATCCAGCCCGAGGGCAAGACCGCCATGCCGATGGCCAGCGTGCGCCCGCATCTGATCGTGCGCGATTCCTGCCAGCCGCCGCAGGACTGATAGCCCCCAAGTTTTTGTTTTTCAAAGAAAACCGCTTATTTTGCAGTGCAAAATGACACCGGTTTCCATAATTGGCTAGAATCGCCCGGCAGGCCCGCGGATTGCAGCGGCGGGCCACTGGACAGATGCGCTGACCGGACCAATACCGGTGCCATCGCCCCGCTCCGGCACCCGCCGCCGGCAGCACCATCGAACTACCGCTCTGGGAGAGGAACAGCATGACGAATCCATTCAGTCTCGAAGGCAAGGTCGCCTTGGTAACCGGTGCCAATACCGGTCTGGGCCAGGGCATCGCGCTGGCGCTGGCCGCCGCCGGTGCCGACATTGCCGGCGCCGGCATCGTCCCGGCCGACGAGACCGCCGAGAAGGTGCGCGCGCTGGGGCGCCGCTTCCTCAACATCGAAGCCAACCTGATCAGCATCGAACCGGTTGAGCGCGTGGTTGCTGAAACCATTGCCGGCCTGGGCCGCATCGACATCCTGGTCAACAACGCCGGCCTGATCCGCCGTGCCGACGCAGTGGATTTCAGCGAGAAGGATTGGGACGACGTGATGAACGTCAACATCAAGTCCGCGTTCTTCATGAGCCAGGCCGCCGGCAAGCAGTTCATCGCCCAGGGCAGCGGCAAGATCATCAACATCGCCTCGATGCTGTCCTTCCAGGGCGGCGTTCGGGTGCCGTCGTATACCGCTTCCAAGAGCGGCATCGCCGGCATCACCCGCTTGCTGGCCAATGAGTGGGCAGGCAAGGGCGTGACCATCAACGCCATTGCCCCGGGTTATATGGCCACCGATAACACCGCGCAGCTGCGTGCCGATGAAGACCGCAACAAGGCGATCCTGGACCGCATCCCGGCCGGCCGCTGGGGCAAGCCGGAAGACCTGGGCGGCACGGCAGTGTTCCTGGCATCCAGTGCGTCGGATTACGTCAACGGCGCGATCATTCCGGTGGATGGTGGTTGGTTGGCGCGCTGAGGATTGAAGGTGGTGAAGCGGAAGCTTAAAGGCAGGTACGAAGCGTAAAGCTGAAAAGCCAGAAGCGCCCTCACCCCTACCCCTCTCCCGCATGCGGGAGAGGGGAAAGCAACAGCCAAGGCAGGAGCTGGGGCAACAGCTAAAGCAACAGCAGAAGCAACAGCAGAAGCCAAAGCAAAAGCCGAAGCAAAAGACGAAGCAGAAGCCGAAGCAGAAGCCGAAGCAAAGGCAGAAGCAAAGGCAGAAGCAGGCGCGATAGCGATAGCGAGCACAGGCAGCCAAGCTGCAGTCGCGCGCAGCACAGATTTCCCTTCTCCCGCTTGCGGGAGAAGGTGCCCCGAAGGGGCGGATGAGGGGAGCTTTTGCTTTTGCTTCCGCTTCCACCTCATCAACAACAACGTTTCCCCCTAATTGAGAGTCACGCAATGAAAATCGCATTGATGCAGGAGTTCAGCCAGGCCGCCAAGAACCCGGTGGTGCTGGAGCAGCTCAACACCGTCGCCGCCGCACAGGGCCACGACGTGTTCAACGTTGGCATGGACGGTGACAACGATCACCGCCTGACCTACATCCACCTCGGCATCTGCGCCGCGCTGCTGCTCAACGCCAAGGCCGTTGATTTTGTGGTCGCCGGCTGCGGCACCGGGCAGGGCGCGATGATGTCGCTCAATGCATGGCCGGGCGTGTTCTGTGGCTACTGCATCGAGCCGACCGATGCCTTCCTGTTCGCTCAGGTCAACAGCGGCAACGCGCTGGCACTGCCGTTCGCCAAGGGCTTCGGCTGGGGCGCGGAAATCAACATCCGCTACATCTTCGAGAAGGCATTTGCCGGTGAGCGCGGCCAGGGTTACCCGGCCGAGCGCAAGGAATCGCAGATGGCCAATGCCGGCATCTTGGCACAGGTGAAACAGGGCGCCTCGAAGGACTTCGTCGAAGGCCTGAAGTCCATCGACCAGGAACTGGTGAAGCAGGCCGTGGGTGGTGAGCGCTTCCAGAAGGCGTTCTTCGACAATGCGCAGGACGACAACATCGTCGCCTACGTGAAGAGCGTGCTGGGCAAGTAAGCCCACGCATGCAGTAGGGCCCTTGCGGGCAGACAAGGGCGCCCGCGGGCGCCTTTGTTGTTTGTGGATATCGATGCACCCAACGGCACATTCGTAATGTTGGATACCAGCCCTTCTCC
Source organism: Stenotrophomonas sp. STEN083 (assembly GCF_056759195.1). Lineage (NCBI taxonomy): Bacteria > Pseudomonadati > Pseudomonadota > Gammaproteobacteria > Lysobacterales > Lysobacteraceae > Stenotrophomonas > Stenotrophomonas sp. STEN083. Next base: position 12,221 of record NZ_JBRRCU010000051.1, read on the forward strand.
CCTTGCGGGAGAAGGTGCCCGACGGGCGGAGGAGGGGAGGCGTGCATCGCACGCATGCTTCTTGGTGCTGGAACTCATCAAGCCAGCGATCTTCGATCGCCCCCTCTCCCCAACCCCTCTCCCGCAAGGGGAGAGGGACTTCAAGACGAACAGCAAAGCATGAAGACCTCAGCATTTTTCCTCATCGCCCTTTGCGCTCTCATTTCCAGCGCCCGCGCCAACGAATCCGCCCACCGCGTCTTCATAGCCGCAGACTCAACCGCAGCCAGCTACGGCCCCGAGCGCGCGCCGCAGGCCGGCTGGGGCCAGGCGCTGCAAAGCTGGCTGGATGAAGGCCAATGGCAGGTGCGCAACCATGCCGTCGGCGGGCGCAGCACCCGCAGTTTCATCAACGAAGGGCGCCTGGATGCAATCGAAAAGGAACTGCTGCCAGGCGACGTATTGCTGATTCAGTTCGGCCACAACGATGCCAAGCTGGAAGATCCAACGCGTTACACCAATCCAGACAGCGACTATCAGCAATTCCTCTCGCGCTATATCGCCGCTGCGCGTGCGAAAGGCGCGACGCCAATCCTGATCACGCCTGTCGCACGCCTGCTCTACGACTTTGGCGCGCTGCTGGATACGCACGGTCGCTATACGCAGGCGATGAAACACGTTGCCAGCGAACAGAACGTGCAGCTGATCGATCTCAACGCCAGCTCGATGGCATGGATACGCGCGCTGGGCGAGCAGGGTGCCAAGCCTTACTTCATGTTCGTGCCCGAACAGAACAAGGCCGATGGCACTCACTTCAGCGCTGCCGGTGCAACCGCGGTGGCCTGTCTGGTGATGCGCGGCTGGGTGGATATCGCGCCGCAGCTGAAGCCCACACTCAAGCGTGATATCGATTGCGGTGCGATCAGCGTAGGGCAGGGCGTCACGCCTTCTACGCCGAGTGCTGCGGCACCTGCCGTTGCAACGCCAAAGCAGGATGTAACCAATCCGCACGGTTCACAGGTCATCCGCGAACAGGATACTGGCCGCCAGCAACCTGGCCCGCACGGTGGTGCCGGCCCGACCACCGCCTATTCGTTCTTCGCCGAGGTAAGCGATCTTCCCTTCGTCATGCGCAAGCGCGTACTGCATAAGGGCGCCGGTATCGGCCTGCATCCGCAGCACAAGGATGAGATCTATTACATCGTCAGCGGCCGCGGTCTGTACGTGCTGGACGGCAAGCAACATGAGGTTGGCCCGGGCCACGCTCTACTCACCCGCAGCGGCAGCAGCCATGCCCTGCAACAGACGGGTGAAGACGATCTGGTGGTGATGCTGGCGTATCCGGCGACGCGTTGATTGCGCGGTTTGTCAGCCCAACCCGGCTCGCCGCAGCGGTGATCGGCCGTGGCATTGGTCCAAGGGGGGCGTACCAACGGCACCTCCGCGGCGGATGAAGATGCCGCTACCGGACCAGCTTGACACGGCATCGGGCGGCCCCCAATGTGCCGTCCTTAGGGGCTTCCGATCCAGACAACCGCCGCTTCTGCGCGAGCAGAAGCCGGCGGCGCCCGTCCTGCGGGCGTGGCGGTTCGGCTCAGGAAGAATGGAATACGCATCATCCAGGATGGAATCAGATGAAGAAGACCTGCCTTGCCGCACTCGTTCCGCTGTTTCTGCTGACTGCAGGCGCTGCCGATGCGCAGTCCATTTCCAAAGGCTGGGCGGCCTACCGCGCCCAGCAGACTGCCCCCGCCGCTACAACGCCAGCGCAGCCCCCATTGGCCGGCGAGACTGCGCCGCAGGTGGCTCCTGCTACCCCCGTCGCCCCGACACCAGCAACGGCACCCGCGCCGCAGTGGGGCGGCACACCGTCCAGGAACGAGCAGCCGCAACATGGCTTCTTCGTCGGCGTGCAGGGTGGTGCTGGTTGGGTCTACGAGGATGCCGATCAGCGAGCGGTTTCCGTCAGCGCGGGCTATCGCTGGCAGATCGAAGATTTCGCCCAGGTGGGTATCGAGCTTGGTGCAGGGAAGCTGCGGGAAACGCACGAGAAGGACTTTCTTGCACCTGAGGTCAGGTTCACCAATATCGGCGCGAATGCGCGTTTCAGCTTTGGCAGGAACAGCGCGTGGTTCGGCACCGTGCGTGCGGGCTACTGGCGTGCCAAGTCGGATGATTACTGGGGCAAGGTCAGCACCGACGGTCTCTACGCGGGCCTGGGTGTTGGTGTGGACGTCAGCCGCCACTTCAACCTGCAGCTGATGTACACCGGCTACCTGTACTCGGCGGACTACAACTACAACGACGAAGAGTACGAAGTGAATGGCGCCGACACGCTCACTCTGGGTGCGGAAGTCCGCTTCTGATTGCCTGCACGCCGGTCGTTGCGGATCGGCTCATGGGCGCGTTCGATTAGATGCCATGCCGGCCAGGTGCCGCCCACGGCTCCTTCTCCAAACGCAGCGCCAGGTAGTCGATCAAGGCCTGTACCCGTGCCGGCCGATGCAGGCCGGGCGGGGTGATGATGCTCAGCGCCAATGGTTCGACCTGCCAGTCGTCCATGGCGGTCTGCAGGCGGCCGTCGCGTAGTTGTTCCCAGACCAGGAACTCCGGCTGCAAGGCCAGCCCAAGCCCTGCTTGCAGGGCGGCATCGAATATGTCGGCATTGTTGGCCTGCAGTTGGCGCGGCACGGTCTGCGCGAACTCGCCGTGGCGCGGGTGGCGGAAGCGCCACGTATTTCCGCTGCGGGTGTAGCTGTACTGGAAGCCGCGGTGCTGGACCAGATCACGTGGATGGCTGGGGCGGCCGTGCGCCTCGAAGTACGCCGGTGACCCGACCAGCAGAATGCGTACCTGGCATAGCTGGCGCGCGCGCAGGCTGGAGTCGGCAAGCGTGGAGATGCGCAGCGCCATGTCGAAGCGTTCGGCCACCAGATCCACCATCTGGTCGCTGAGCTGGATATCCAGCTCCACGTCCGGATGCGCCTGCATGAACCCAGGCAACAGTGGTGCCAGCCGCGACACGCCGAACGACATCGGTGCCGCCAGCCGGATCAGGCCACGCAGCGCTGCCGAACGGTCGGCTATTTCGGCTTCGACGGCCTCGCCTTCATCGAGGATGCGTACTGCCCGCTCCAAGGCCGCTTCACCCGCGGCGGTTAGCGACATGCGCCGTGAGGTGCGGTGGAACAGGCTGGTGCCGATACGCGTCTCCAGCCGGGTGATGGCCTTGGAGACGGTAGCCTGCGACAGCTGCAACTCCTCGGCGGCGCGGGCGAAGGAGCCGGCTTCGGCGACCTTGGCGAATATCGCCCAAGCTTCCAGGTCAGGCAGGCGGTTCATGGCGGCGGCTCGCAGGGCAGGGTGGGGCGATCATGTCACAAATGGAAAGAATGCATTTCCATACTTTCTATTCTCGATATTGAGGTGCAGGCCTAGACTTGCCCCCATCGAAAACCTACAGCTTTCAGGAGAACGCCATGATTGAACGTCGCCCATTTGCCAGCCTCGGTGGAGCCAATCACGGCTGGCTCGATGCCAAGCACCACTTCTCGTTTGCCGAGTACCAGGACAACAAGCGCATGAACTGGGGCGCGATGCGGGTCTGGAACGACGACATTATCCAGCCCGGCACCGGCTTCCCGGCCCACCCGCATGCCGAGATGGAAATCATCACCTATGTGCGCGAAGGCGCCATCACCCACAAGGACGACCAGGGCAACCAGGGCCGTACCGAAGCCGGCGATGTGCAGGTGATGAGTGCCGGCACCGGCATCCGCCACGCCGAGTACAACCTGGAGGCGGGTGTCACCAAGATATTCCAGATCTGGATCTTCCCCGACCAGCGCGGTGGCAAGCCGTCCTGGGGCAGCAAGCCCTTCCCCAAAGGTGAGCGCTCGGGCCGCTTCATCACCCTGGCCAGCGGCATGGAAGGTGACGACGATGCATTGCCGATCCGCGCCAACGCCCGCGTCCTGGGCGCCACGCTGAAGGCCGGCGAGAGCACCGAGTACCACTTCACCGATGCCGACCGTTACGGCTACCTGGTGCCGAACACCGGCAAGGTCGACGTCAGCGGCGTGCTGCTGGAAGCCCGCGATGGTGCAGCCATCACTGGCGAGACCAGTATCCGCATCACTGCGCTGGAAGACTCCGAGCTGGTGCTGGTGGATACCGCGGCGCTGCAATAAGCAGAGCCGGGCACAGGCTTGTAGTGCTGCTCACTTCAGTCAAGCAGCATTGCCCGGGTTGCGAAGTTGATGATGCAGAGGCATCGCAATCCGGTATGGGTCAGCGTTTGTTTGTAGGAGCGGTGTAAGCCGCGAAGCTGACATTGTTGAGGTTCTTGGTATCTGTGCCATCTGCTGATGCAGCTGCTTCGCGGCTGACGCCGCTCCTACAAAAGCTGGTGTGCGTGCTGTTGTAAGTGACGGCTTATACGCGTTCAGTCGATCAGGCTCGCATCAACAACAAAGGGCGCGGATATCCGTGCCCTTTGTCATGCGCTGCCTGCATTACCCCGCCCTCTGATACAGCGTCACCACGCAGGCGCCGCCAAGACCAATATTGTGCTGCAGGCCAACGCGGGCGTTGCTCACCTGTCGTGCATCGGCCTGGCCGCGTAGCTGCCATACCAGCTCGGCGCATTGCGCCAGCCCGGTCGCGCCGAGTGGGTGTCCCTTGGACAGCAAGCCACCGGAAGGATTGACCACTATCTTGCCACCGTAGGTGTTGTCAGCGTCGATGATGAAGCGTTCGGCGTCGCCTTCTGCGCACAATCCCAGCGCCTCATAGCTGAGCAGCTCGTTGCTGGTGAAGCAGTCATGCAGTTCCACCACCTGCACTTCGTCCGGACCGATGCCAGCGCTTTCATAGACCTGTGCGGCAGCACGTTGCGACATGCCATAGCCAACCGTGTCGATCATCGAACTGGCAAAACTGTCGGGGCCATCGGTGGTCATCGCCTGGGCCAGGATGCGCACGGACTTGCCGAGCAGGCCATGGCGGCGCGCGAACGCCTCCGAGCACAGAATCGCGCCGGCCGCGCCGCAGGTCGGCGGGCAGCACTGGTAGCGGGTGAGTGGGTCGTAGACCAGCGGCGACGCCATCACTTGCTCCAGCGTCAGCGGTTGCGCGAACAAGGCATACGGATTGTGGAGGGCATGCCTGCGTGCCTTCACCGCAATGCGGCCGAAGGTTTCGCGGGCGATGCCGTAGCGTTGCTGGTACTCACGCCCGGCTGCGCCAAACAGCTGTGCGGCCAACGGCGCAGCGCTTTCGCCGTGCAGTTTGCTGAGCACTGCCTGATGCCGGTGCAACGGCGATTCGCGGTCATCGAACAAGGTGCCAAGCGCGCCAGGCCGCATCTGCTCGAAGCCCAGTGCCAACACACATTCGGCCGCACCGGACTGGACAGCCTGTCGCGCCAGCCACAGTGCTGTCGATCCGGTCGAGCAGTTGTTGTTGACGTTGACCACGGGGATGCCGCTCAGGCCCAGCTCGTACACCGCACGCTGGCCGCTGGTGGAATCGCCATAGACGTGGCCGACGTAGGCCTGCTGCACATCGGCATAGTCGATGCCGGCATCGGCCAAGGCCTTGCGGCCGGCGTCGGCAGCCATCAACGGATAGGGCGGGCTGGCCCCGGGTTTGCTGAAGGGGGTCATGCCCACACCCACCACCAAGGCGTATTCACCCATCGCCATCATCCTCGCCCAAGTGGCAGGTTGTGAGCTGCGCTGATCATGCTCAGAACACCTTCATCAGTCGCACCTGGGTGATCAGCTTGTCCTTGAAGCCACCTTCGGTATTGAACTCGGTACCGAGCATGCCGTTGACCTGGAAGCTCGGCGTGAACATATGGCTGGCGAAGACTTTGACCACATCACCACGGGTTTTCTGCAGGTCGTAGACATCGTCCTTGAATGACTTACCGCCGGTTACCGCGGAGTAACCGAACGACACCGAGGTGGCTGCCGACAACTGCCTGCGCAGGTAGGCCTGCGCCTGCCAGCTCGGGTCGACCGAGATTTCCACGCCGCGCTCGCGGTGATCCTTCTGCATGGCCACGTCCAGTGCGCCATCGAAGAACCAACCGTTGCCGAAGCCGTGGATCACGCCCAGCTGCGGCATGAAGGTGTAGGTGCCCGAACCCAGCCCGGGCTTGCCCAGGTCGTAGCTGCCGGTTGGCGTTGTCAGGTACCAGGTCACGCCAACCGTGGTGCCCTTGCTCGGCTCGGCAGGTGTGGCAAAGAAGGTGGTGAAACCCAGGGTCAGATCGCCCACGCCGTCGTTGGCATCGGGCTTGGCGCCGCCGACCTGGAAGTTGTCCAGGCTGCCGAACGGCAGGAATGCCTGGTAGGCCACCGGCATGTTGCCGATCTGGCTGTAGTGCAGCACGCGGGCGATGCCAAGGTTGGTATCCAGATGTGAACTTGGAACCCTGCCAACCCCATCCAACGAGAACTCGCTGCTGCTGGAATGACCGGCGTAGAACAGACCCAGCGTGGTGCCTTTCGGCAGCACTGTGTAGTCGCCGGGCATGATGTCGATCGCTGCGGCATTACCGGCGAACAAGAGGGCGGTGATGGCAACGGCAGTGGTGCGCTTGCTCAACATGTAAATCCTCCAGATCGGTGTATTGCGATGAATGCTCCATGCCGCGCCGGTATCACTGCGATAGCGGTGCACGGGGCAGGGTGTCGGTGGCCAACAAGGCCGCACGGATTTCGGGTTTGACGATTTTTCCGACCTTGGACTTGGGCAGGGCCGGCCATAGCTCGATCTGCTTGGGCGCCTTGACCCCGCCCAGCTGTTGGCGGGCAAAGGCAATGAGTTCTTCGGCACTGCTCTCGGCACCGTTGCGCAGCTCCACCACGGCAACGATGCGCTCGCCCCATTTGTCATCGGGCAGGCCGATCACCGCACAGTCCTGTACGGCAGGATGCGCCTGCAGTACTTGCTCCACTTCGATCGAGTACACATTGAAGCCGCCGGTGATGATCATGTCCTTGGCGCGGTCGACGATGTACAGGAAGCCGGCACTGTCCAGATAGCCGATGTCGCCGGTGTGATGCCAGCCGTGACGTGCGGCCTCGGCACTGGCTTCGGGGTTGTTGTAGTAGCCGGCCATCACCAACGAACCACGCACTACGATCTCGCCGCGGCTCTCGATCGGCAGCAGCTGTCCGGCATCGTCCATCACCGCCAACTGGGTCAACGGTGCAGGCTGCCCGGCCGATGTCAGCCGCTGCAGGGCGATGCTGCCGTCGTCGTTGTAGTGATCACGCGGGGCCAGGGTCGACACCACCATCGGTGCTTCGGTCTGGCCGAAGAACTGTGCCATCGGGCCGATCCGTTGCAGTGCATCGGCCAGGCGCTGCGGAGAGATCGGGGCGGCGCCATACCAGAAGCACTGCAGTGAGCCCAGGTCGGTGCTGTCCAAGGCCGGGTGGTCCAGCAGCATGTACAACGCGGTGGGCGGCAGCAGCGTATGGGTAACCCGGTGGTATTCGATCAGCTGCAGGAACGCGCCGTAATCGGCATGGCCCATGATCACGATGCGCCCCCCCAAGGCCAGCATCGGCAGCGCGAATACCCCGGCGGAATGAGTGAGTGGGGCCAGCGCCAGATACACCGGCCTGCCGTTGAAGGGGTAGCGCATCAATACCGTGGCGGTCATCGCCTCCAGGTTGCGCCCGGTCAGCATCACCCCCTTGGGTGTACCGGTGGTGCCGCCGGTGCCAGGCAGCATCACCACATCGTCCAGCGGCTCGCGCTGAAAGGGCGTGTCGTCGTGTGGGAACAACCACTGCTGCAGGGCGGGGGCGATATCCAGCTCGGCGTCGAGGCAGATCACCGCGCGCAGCTTGGGCAGATCCGGCAGCATGGTCCGCACCATCGCCGCGTAGCTGCTGTGGAAAATCAGCGCGCTGCAGTCAAAGCCATCCAGCACCGCGCGGTTTTCACTCGCTTCATTGCGTGGATTGATCGGGCACCACACCGCGCCGCTACGCGAGATGCCAAATACACAGCAGAATGCGAAGAGGTTGTTGCCCGACAGAATGGCCACCTTCTCGCCTGCAGCCACGCCGCTGGCCGCCAATGCGCGGCCGACACGGTAGCTAAATGCCTGCACCTGCGCGTAGCTCAGCTCGGTGCCGTCCATGCTCAGGCAGGGCGCCTGTGCACCGAGCGAGGCGCCTTTGTCGAGGTAGTCGATCAGTCGCATCGTCGTGGTCCTTGCGCTCAGGCCTGCACGATCAGCAGCGGTGCCTGCACCAGGCCGAAGCTGCGCAGTGCGCCCAGCAACTCGTGGTGGCCAAAAGCCTGGCAGGCCGACGCGAAGCCCACCCGCTTGGGCGGCTGCTGCAGCAACCACGCCGCAGCGAAGGCCTGCAGCAGCCCGGTCTGCTTGTAATTGCAGTTGCCATGGATCACGCAGTGCGCGCGCCCCAGCGGGCCGGAGGCATGCACCGAGTCCACCGATTTGTTGATGCGCGGGTTTTCACGCGGCGGCATGCTGTTCATCACCCCGGATGCGGTCTGCGCCAAGGCTGCATAGCGCTGCTCCGGCGGCATGTCCTTGGTTGCTTCCAGTGCGGCCGCAACAATTTTCGGCACGCCCTGCATCAGCGGTTTGTTGAACACACCGCCAAGTACCCGCACGTTGGCCACACGCGGGTCGCGGCGGAACCACACCGGGTGCGAGGTGCCACCCCACGGCAGCGCCAGTGCCGCTTCGTGCTGGCCTGGGATGCTCAGTTGGTACAGGCCAGCATCCGGCTCCCATTCAACGTACTGGTTCTGCTGCAGGTAATAGGCCTTGGACATCGCCGCGTTGACCAGGATGGTCTGGGTGGAGGCGATGGTCGGGCTGCCACCCCAGAACACGGCGATATCCAGCGTATCCAGCCCCGGTGTTTCCAGACATAGCTGGGCGGCGATCTCGCCGGTTGTGTACATGTGCGCGATACCCGGCGACAGCAGCAGCCCGGCAGCGCCAAAACGCGCGCCCCAGTGTTCATCCAGATGGATCAGCCAATCCTGCTCGCCGGTGGTATCGGCGTAGTGACAGCCGCTGGCCAGGCAGGCCTCCACCACCACGTCGCCATAGCGGCTGAATGGGCCAACGGTGTTGAGCACTACCTTGGCGCCGCGGAACAGCTCGGTCAGCGCGGCAACGTCGTGTTCGACGGCGACCACGTCGTAGTCGGCGGTTTCGATGCCGGCGACGTTGGACTGCATCGCGGCGAGCAGCTTGTCGGCACTGCGACCGGCAGCGATGAAGGGGATGCCGTATTCGCGCAGGTATTCGCAGATCAGGCGCCCGGTGTAACCGGACGCACCGTAGACCACCACGGGGCGCTTGTTGCTCATGGATTTCTCCTGTTCAAGAGTAAGATCGGATCGGGCTTACATGCCCATGCCGCCATCCACCGGCAGCCCCGCACCAGTGATGAAGCGCGCCCGCTGCGAGGACAAAAACACCACCGCGTCGGCGACGTCCTCCACCTCGGCCAGGTGCCCCAAAGGGGTTTGTTCAATCACCGCGCCGACCGCTGCCGGTACGTCTGCCGCCAGCCCGTTGCCGACGATGTCGTTGGCCAGCTGCAGGCCCATCTCGGTGGCGATCAGCCCCGGGTAGATGCAGTTCACCCGCACTCCGTAGCCCAGCTTGCCGGCTTCCATCGCGGCGACCCGGGTCATCCGGTCCACCGCCGACTTGGTGGCGGAATAGCCGGCAATGGCCGGGAAGGCGATGGTGGCGGCGACCGAGGCGATGTTGACCACCGAGCCACCGTCACCGGCAATGCCGTCAGGACGCATCGCACGGAACGCATGCTTCATGCCCAGCGCGGTGCCGATGATGTTGACCTCGCACATGCGGCGCAGGCCGGCGGCGTCGATGTCGGCGATCAGCGAGGTGACCTCGATGCCAGCGTTGTTGACCAGCAGGTCGAACCCGCCCAGTGTCGCCACCGTGGTTGCCACGGCGTGCTGCCACTGCCCATCGTCGGCCACGTCCAGGTGCACGAAGCCTGTCTGTGCTCCGCCGTGCGCCAGTGCCGTCGCGGTGGCCTGACCGGCCTCGTCGAGGATGTCTCCAATCATCACCGCCGCTCCGGCCTGTGCCAGTGCGGCAGCAATGGCCGCACCAATGCCACGTGCGCCTCCGGTAACCAGCGCCTTACGACCAACCAAGCTCTGCTCGCTCATGCTGTCCTCGCTCGATCTGCTGCGTTACGGCGCGGTCGGGATGGCCTGCGCCGGCATTCCTTGACACTCGTCCAACAAACTTTGGACGGATGTAAAGATATTTCTGGACAATTGTCATGCTGCGCCGCGCAATGGCAGAATCAGGGCCGAGTTCTTGACTGGAAACGCCGTGCCGTCCAAGCCCCGCCCGTCGTCACGATCCGCTGCCGTGGTTGCGCCAAAATCTGCCGCTCGCCGGCAGCTGGCTGTACCCGCCGACAAGTTCGCCGCGCGCCGCAGTGAGTTGGCCCAAGCCACGCTGTTGACCTTGGCCGACCTGGGCTATGCACGCACCAGCCTGCGCGAGATCGCGCAGAACTCCGACTACAGCCATGGCGTGCTGCACTATTACTTCAGCGACAAGCTCGACCTGATCAGCTGCAGCATCCGTGAGTACAAGCGTCATTGCGCTACGCGCTATGACGACGTCATTGCCAGTGCGCGCTCGGCTGATGAGCTTGCCAATGGCTTCCTGGCGCGTCTTGGCGAGACACTGCAGAACGATGCGCGGGTGCACAGCCTCTGGTATGACCTGCGTTCGCAGGCCTTGTTTGAAGGCTTTCTGCGCGACGATGTTGCAGAGATCGACCTGCTGTTGCAGGACATGGTCTGGCGGGTGGTGTCCTGTTACGCGGCTTTCAAACACCGGCCGCTGGCAGTGACATCGGAGGCGGCTTACGCATTGATGGACGGCCTGTTCCAGCGCGCCCTGCTGCAGCAGGTTAGCGGAGATGCCGATGCGTTGAAGAACCTGCAGAAGCAGACCAGCAAGGTGATGCCCTTGCTGCTGGGATAGGCGGACAGTACCGGCAGTCCGTGTGCATGCGGCTTCCGGCCCGGCCAAGCGCAGCTGTTGCAGGAAACCACGGGGCTCTCCGGCGGCCCACCCGCATGGGGTCCGTGCCGTTCAGTCGGGCACGCAGGGCGCTCAAGTCTTCTTGCGGCTGGCCTTGCGCTTGCTGGCCGCGCGGGTCGGCTCGACCACGGTGTTGGTGCCGCTGACCGGCTCCATCCACGTCAGCACATCCACATAGGCGATGAAGTGCTGCAGATACTCCGGCGACAGCTCCTGCATCAGCGCCATCGCGCGGTAGGTGAGCACGCTGGAGTTCAGTGGACCGGCATCTTCTGGCAGCGAATCCAGACACTGGCGCAGCAGACTGTCGATGCGGATGCGGCTCCATAGTTGCTGGAACTCATCCAGTGCTGGCATCAACACTGCTTCGGTGCCTTCGCCGCTGTCGTTTTCGCCAGCAGGCGCGTCGGAGGTGCTCAACGGCAACTGGTATTGCAGCGGATCTGCCTGCAGCTGCTGTAGCAGTGATTGCAACGGGCTTTCCACGCTGGTTGGCGCCGCAGGCCCGGCAACTTCAACAGCAACAAGCTGTGCATACGCGGCGGTGAGCTGTGACAGGCGCGCATCGAGCTGCTCGCGTGCGCTGCCCGCATAGTGCTGTGCGCGCTGCGCCAGCGCCGCGATCAGTTCGAAACGTGGTGGATCGCAGCGATCAGCACCGCTTTCGCGCCATGCCTGCAGCTGTGCGAGTGCTGCCGAATCAGTGGGCATCATTGCGCGGCATCGGCCTTGCCGTCCTGCTTGGGACGCGGGATCGGCGCGATCTCGACACGGCGGTTCTTGGCCCGACCAGCTTCGTCATCGTTGCTGCTGACCGGCTGCTCGGCGCCGAAGGCGGCGGCGAATACCGACTGCGACGGCACGCCGTCGGCGATCAGGGTGCGGGTGACGGTGAGCGCACGCGCGGCCGACAGCTCCAGATTGTCGGCGAAGCGGCCATGGACCACACGCACCGGCTGGTTGTCGGTGAAGCCGCTGACCATCAGGATTTCCTCGCGTGCACCGAGATAGTCGCGCAACGGTGCGGCGATACTCTGCAGCAGCTCGCGGCCTTCCGGCTGCAGCTGGTCGGAGTTGAGCGCGAACAACACGCTGCCGCTGATGCCGATGCGGCCGTTGATCACGGTGACGCGCCCAGCAGCCAGCGGTGCAGCCAGTGCCTGCTCCAGCGTCTTCAGCTTGGCGGTCTGTTCCTGGCGTTGCTTGACCTCTTCATCCAGCCGGTTGTGCAGCAACAGCTGGATGCCGATCACGCTGGCCAGGATAAGCACGAATGCGCCGAGCAGCACCGACATCAGGTCGCCGAACGCGGCCCAGGTGGTGGCGCTGGATTCGGCGTCGAATTCGATTTCGTCGCTCATCGCGCTCAGGCTCCGGCGTTGTCGCGGGCTTCGGCCAGCTGCTGCAGCTCACCGATGATCTGCTTCTGCGAGAGCATGCTCAGGTCCACCACTTCACGCGCCTGCGCGACGTAGTAGGCCAGCTGCTCATCGCTACGCGTCAGCGACTTGTCCAGCGCGCTTTCGATCAGCTGCAGGCGTTCGCTCAGGGCGGCGGTGGACTGGCCGAACAGCTGCACCGCACTGCCGAAGGCATCACCCAGGCTGGCCATCTCCACTGCGCTGGCAGTGACGTTGGCAGCGGCCTGATCAAGCTTGTTGGTCTCGCTTTCGAGCTGATTGCTGAAGCGGCCGCCGACGCGTTCGAGCAGATCGGCCGAGGTGCTGACCAGCGCATCGACTGCGCTGCGTTGTTCGGTGGATGCGTGGGTGACCGCACCGAGCAGGGTTTCCAGCGTCGACAGCAGGTGGCTGCGTTCTTCCAGCATGGCGGTGTCGCGGACCATGCTGTCGGACAGCTTCTGGCGCAGCTCGGCCACCACTTCGGCGGCGGCGCGCGGTGCTTCCGAGGCGGTCTGCACCAGACGCGAGATCTCGGCGATGGTGTCGCGGGCCTGCGCCTGCTGCTGTTCGCTCATGCTCTGGGTGGTCTGCGCAAGGCTGTCGCAGATCTGCTGCTGGCGCTGCGCGACGGCTTCGCCATTGCGCTGCCAGCTGCTGTCCAGCGTGTCGACCATTGCCGATAGCGACTGCGACCATTGGCCCAGCCGCTGTTCGTCGCGCTCGGCGAACGCGCTCTGCAGTTGTTCGTGCGATTGCTGCAGCGAAGACAGCAGCGACTGTGCGTGCTGTTCGAACGCTGACGATGCGCTGAGCAATGCCTGCTCATTGCGTAATGCCAGTTGCTCGTGTGCGCTGTGCTGATTCGTCAGCGCCTCGCGCCACACTTCGGCGGTACGGCCGACGTTGTCTTCCATGCGCGCGGCGACGCCATCGATCAAGCTGTTGGAGCGCTGCTCGAAGGTGTTGCTGAACTGTGCAAGCGCCTGCTGCAACTGTTCGTTGAGCGCGCTGTTGCTGCGCTGCTGTGCGTCCAGTGCATTGCTCCAGCTGCTGCCAGCGGTTGCGGCCGCACTCTGCACGGCGGCATTGATGCCTTCGAGCTGCTTGTGCACGGCGCTGTCGATGCTGGCGTGCAGGGCGTTGGACTTGTCAGCCAGGCCCGCCATGGTTGCATCAACGACGGGCTGCAGTGCGGCGCCCACCGCATTGGCCTGCTGGCTGATGCCGGCCTGCATCGACTGCTGCAGCGATGCCGCCAGCTGCGTATAGGCCGCTTCGGTGCGCTGGTGGAACTCCTGCTGGCTGGCCTGCAGGCGTTCGTTGTTGCTCTGATGCTGCTGCTCCAGGCTGCTCATCATCGCTTGCAGACGCTCGACCAGGGTCGGCATCAGCGCGTTCTGTTCCTGCAGCAGGCGGAAGGTCTCGCCGCGCTGGAAACTCTGCGAATGCGTGCGCAGCTGGCCGGCGATGCCTGCATCTAGTTCCTGCACGGTCTGCGCGCGCTCACGGCGCAGCAGCGCCGACAGCAGACCGAGTGCAGCCGAGCTGGCAACACCGGCAATCGAGGTGCCGAAGGCGAAACCCAAACCCTTGACCGGTGCGGCCAGCGAGCTGCGGATCGCATCCAGGTCGGTCGCGCTTTCCAGCGCCAGGCCAGTGCCACGCAGGGTGGCCATCATGCCGAGCAGGGTGCCGAGCATGCCCAGCAACACCAGCAGGCCGACCAGATAGGGGGTCAATGCAGGAGCGGGCAGGCCGACGCGTTCGCCCTGTACGCGCAGCCGCACCGGACCACGCAGGCCCGGCTGCAGGCGGCTGAGCCAGCCGTCGAGGTTGTCTGCCGCTTCGCCGATGGCCGGCAAGGCCTGCTGCAGGGTGCTGGTGGCCTGGCGGTAGCGGAACAGTTCCACCGCACCGGCCAGATAGCAGGCAGCGATGATCGCGGCGACCACCGCGGCCAGCGGATGGGTGCCGGCATAGCCGATGCCGATCCAGCACACGGCCAACAGGCCAACAAGGAAGACAACGACTGCAACGAGGTTTCTGGACATGAGGTACGGATTACCGGGTGCGTAGCGCTGCGAGCAGGCCATCGATGGGGTGGAAGCGGACATCCAGTTCGGCCAGCAGCGCGATGCGCAGGTCTTGCCGGAACGTGACCAGCCAAGGGCCGGTGGGTGCCGCGGTGGGTTCCGATGCGGCTGCATCGGCGGGGTCATGCGCGGCTGCAGCGAGCAGCCGTTGGTAGTACAGGCCGAGCAGCACCGGCACATGGGAAAGCAGGCTGTGTTCGCGCGGGCTGAGGGTGGCTTCCATCACCGCGTCGACTTCGGCCAGGCGTGCCTTGGCCGGGGATTGCCGGGCCAGCATGTCACGCAGGCGGCCGCGCAGGCGACCCGTGGCGGTCTGCATGGCCCGTTGCTGGTTCAGATAGTGCTGGCGGTAGGGGGCGAAGCCGGGCGGCAGCTCGGCGTCGGCAGGGGCTGGGTTGCGCGGCGGGCTGAGGTCGATCTCGGCCTGGATGGCCTCTGTCAGCTTGGCTCGCACATTGGCGTATTCAACATCCTGCGCCGGCGTGTAGTCGGCACCTGCTTCGGGCTCCGGCGGTGGGTTGTCCAACGCCTTGGACAGGGTGATGGCACGGTTCCAGTCGAACCACTGCGCCAGCCGCTCCGGCACCGCAGGTGCCGCAGGGGATGCTGCCTCGTCGTTGAATCGGGCCAGCAGGCGAATGAACGCCGGGCCCAGAACGGGCGCCCGTTCGGATGCTTTCGCCATGGTCCTGACTAAAAATTGGCCATTTTACATGCTGGCGCAAAGCGCGCTTTGGGCCGGGTATTCAGGCCTCGGCTGGCGGGACCAGTGCGGGTGACAGAACAGCCAGTGCCAACGATATTGTTGCGAATGGTTATTATTTACTATAATCGGCACATCAGCCGCTGCCCGGGCAGTCAGCCAATACTTCTGTCTGTGCAGGTTGATCCGTGTCCCTCCCCCGTATTTCTGCCGGTCTCCGCCCGGCCTTGCTGTCCCTCGCCGTCGTCTCGGCCCTGTTCCCGCTTGCTGCAATTGCGGCCGAAGCCGAAGTGGCTGCCGACGCGCAGACGCTGGATGCGGTGCGGGTCAATGCCTACCGCACCACTGGCCACACCTCTGGTGCGACCAAGACCGATACCGCCATCGCTGAAACCGCACAGTCGGTGTCGGTGATCGCGCGTGAGGAGCTGGACGCACGTGGCGTGCAGAACCTCAACGAAGCCATGCGCTACGTGGCCGGCGTGTCGCTGGAAAGCAGCGGCATCGACAACCGTGTCGATGACTTCCGCATCCGCGGCTTCGACGCTGGCAGCTGGGCCAACAACGTCACCATCGACGGCATGCGCGCGCCGCAGGGCAGCCAGTGGAACCGAAGCATGGTCGACAGCTGGAACCTGGATCGCGTGGAAGTGCTCAAGGGCCCGTCCGCAGTGATGTACGGGCAGGTGGCTCCGGGCGGGATGGTCAACCAGGTCAGCAAGACGCCGGTGCCCGACCAGCAGCAGGTATTGCGCGTCGGCATCGATGGCAATGGCCAGTACAGCAGTGCCTTCGACGTTGGCACCGGAACGGATGACAACCGCCACCTGCTGCGCTTGGTCGGCCTGTACCGCGACGGCCAGACCCAGATCGATCGCACCGAGCAGCAGCACTGGTTCCTGGCGCCCAGCTACACCTTCCAGATCGCCGAGCGCACGCGCCTGACCCTGCTCGGCCTGTACCAGAAGGACGACGGTGGCTCGACCTACCAGTTCCTGCCGATGGCCGGCACGCTGCGGCCCACCGCTTACGGCTACATGAAGAACACCACCTTCATCGGCGAGCCCAACTGGAACACCTTCGACCGCACCATCTGGACCGCCGGTTACCTGTTCGAGCACAGCTTCAACAACAACTGGACCCTGAGCCAGAGCGCGCGCCATACCGATGTCGAATCAGTGTTCCGCACCGTGGTGACCAATGGCGGCCTCAATGCTGATGGTCGTACCCAGAAGCGCCGTGCGACCTGGGGTGAAGGCGACTCCAAGGGCGAGACCGTCGATACCCGTTTGACCGGCAAGTTCAGCACCGGCATCGCCGAGCACACCGTGCTGGTGGGCGTGGATTGGCAGAAGGCCGACTGGACCGGTGCACGTGGTGGGATGGTCAATCCGGCCGATATCGACATCTTTAATCCGGTCTATACCAACTACGTGCCGGTCACTACCAGCATCAACTACACAGGCGGCATCAACCGCCAGACCGGTGCCTACCTGCAGGACCAGATCGCTATCGACAAGTGGCGGCTGACCTTTGGTGGACGCCATGACTGGAGCAAGGATGACACCTGGAGCCAGGGCTATACCGTGGCGAGCAATACCTACGCTGCCAAAGTTCCGACCCGGGTGAAAGACAAGGCATTCAGCGGCAATGCCGGCGTGTTGTATGTAGCCGATAACGGCCTGACCCCGTACCTGAGCTATGCCGAGTCGTTCCAGCCGGCGGCCACCAACATCAACATGAGTTACACACAGACGCCGTTCGACCCGGTGACGGGCAAGCAGTGGGAGGCGGGCATCAAGTATCAGCCGGCGAGTTTTGATGGCCTGCTGACGCTTTCCGCCTACGATCTGCGCCAGCAGAACATCGTCACCAATGATCCGGACCCGACGCACCAGGACAAGTGCGGCAACAAGGGAGACAGCGCATGCCAGGTGCAGGACGGCGAAGGTCGCGTGCGTGGCGCCGAGCTGGAAGGGCGCATCACCCCGCTGGAGGGCTTCAGCCTGATCGGCGCAGCCAGCTGGATGGATTCGGAGGTCACTCGCAGCAACAACGGCTATACCGGCAAGCAGCTGGCAATGGTGCCGGACTGGACGGCGGCGTTGTGGGCCGACTACACCTTCCTCGCTGGCGGCCTGGAAGGACTGAGCGTTGCGGCTGGCGTGCGTTACAACGGGCGCAGCTATGGCGACAGCGCCAACCTCTACCTGATCCCGTCCTACACCTTGTGGGATGCCGCCATCCGCTATGACGCCGGCCAGCATGGCGCGGTCGGCACGCAGTTCGCGCTCAACCTGAGCAACCTCACCGACAAGCGCTTCGTTTCTACCTGCGGCGGCGTGTCGTCCTGCTACTACGGCACCGGCCGTACCGTTACTGCCACTGCACGTTTCAGTTGGTGATCCGCGCGCGGCGCCTGCGCGTCAGTGCAGGCGCCGCCAGCGCATGTCCAGCGAAGAGCCAGACCAGATGAGAAACCCATATAGCATGCGCGTCCGGCAACGGCGCGCGATCACGTATAGCAGGCAGGAGCCATGAACCTGTGGCTGGGCATCGCCGGCAGCTTGGCCGGCATCGTTGGCGGACTGCTGCTTTACGTCGCTTCGCCACAGCAACAGCTGCGTGCCGCCGGGCCTTGGCCGACGCGGCATGCATGGTGGCCGGGCACGCTGTTGGTGCTGCTGTCACTGTTGGCGCTGTGGCCGCTGCTCGCGCCACTGGAAGCGCTCGCGAGCTGGTTGGTGTTGTTGATGCTGGTGTGGTCGCTCGCCCCGTTTCTCGGTGCGTGGCGCGCACGCGTGCGTGCGGGGCGGTCGGTATGAGCACGGCGAAACCGCGGCTGGAAAGCCGCCACTGGTTCGGCAAGACCTGCGCTGGCGTGGTGCTGGGCTTTGGCCTGGCCTTGGCGCTGTCCGGCCTGTTCGCGTGGCTGGGCCCAGATGGCATCAATGCCGGCGGCGGCAAGAACCAGTTCAACATGTGGCTGATGGCACCGATCTGGGCGACGGTGCTGTCCTTCGTCTACCTGTTCCGCAACAGCCTGCGTGCCTGGCTGTGGTTGGGCGCGGCCAATGTGCTGGGCTTCGCCGCGCTGTGGCTGGTGCGTGGAGTGATGTCATGAAGGTGCTTGCATGAAGATTCGCAGCGACATCATCAAGGTCTACAAGGATGTGCATATCTGGATCGGCATCGTCAGCGGGCTGATGTTGTTCATCGCCTTCTATGCCGGTTCGGTCACCATGTTCGAGAAGCCGCTGGAGCGCTGGGCGACGCCGCCTTCCACCTTGTCGCCGGCACCGTCACTGCAACAGGCCGACGCGCTGGTGGCCGCGGTGCTTGCCGAACACCCGAAGGCGGCATCGCGGTACTTCGTCTCGGTGCGTCCGCATGCGGATCAACCGGCGCGGGTGTACTGGCAGGAGCGCGCACCCGGCCAGGGCCGTCGCCAGTTCACCGAGTATGGCGCCAGCTTCGCCGCCGACGGCAGCCTGCAGGTGGCGCAGACGCGCAAGGCACCGGTGGCGCAGCTGGTGGATACGCTGCACCAGCTGGTCGGCCTGCCATTCCCGGACAAGATCGCACGGCCGATCATGGGCGCGGTGGCGATGGCGTATGCGGTCGCCCTGGTATCGGGCCTGATCGTGCTGCTGATCACCTTGAGCAAGGATGTGTTCGCGCTGCGCATCGGCAAGAACATCAAGCGCATGTGGCTGGATGCACACAACGCGCTGGGGTTGTTCAGTCTGCCGTTCCACATCGTCATCGCGCTGACCAGCGTGGTGTTCGCCTTCCACGACCAGTTTTACGATGCACAGGGAGCAGTGGTGTATCCGCAAGGCATCGAGTGGAGCGAGGAGCATGCCGAATCGCCGGGTGGAGCCGCTGTGCTGCCGGCCGTCGAGTTGCTGCGCCGGGTAGAGCAGCAGTTGCCGGGCTTCGAGGTGCAGAGCTTCGGCTTCCAGAACAAGGACGGCCATGTTGAAGCAACGGTGACCGGACTGGATATCCGCCATGGCACGCGTGCGCGGGTGTATGCCAGCACCCACCTGGATCCGTATAGCGGTGAGGTGGATGCACATGACCTGCCGGGTCATATGGATGGTTGGAACGGCGCGGTCAATGCGTTCTTCGCGCTGCATTTCGGCAGCTTCGGTGGCAACCCGGTGCGCTGGTTGTACCTGCTGATGGGCCTGGCCGGCGCGGCGCTGTTCTACACCGGCAACCTGCTGTGGGTGGAATCGCGGCGACGCAAGCGCAAGGGCGCGGAGACGCCGGTGCAGAAGCGTTCGGCCCGGGTGTTGGCCTGCCTGACGGTTGGCGTGTCGCTGGGTTGCGTGGCCGGCATATCCGCCAGCATCGCCGCCACCAAATGGCTGCCGTCGCTGGTCACCGATCTGAAGGCCTGGCACACCGGCATCTACTACGCGGTATTTGTCGCGGGCATCGCCTGGGCGTTCCTGCGCGGCGCACCGCGCGCTGCGGTTGAGCTGCTGCGGCTGAGTGCGCTGTGCACGCTGGCGATTCCGCTGTCGAGCATCGCCGGTGCCTTGGGCGTCGCCGGCAGCTGGTACCACGTAGGCAGTTGGCCGGTGGACCTGACCGCGCTGCTGTCGGTGCCGGCAATGCTGTACATCGCCAGACGCACGCAGATGCGCTTACAGCAGGGCCATACCGACAGCATCTGGTCGCAGGGTAGTGCCGAGCCATGCTCGGCAGGACCGCTACCGGGGACCCAGCTGTAGGAGTCAACTGTCTTTAGCGCCTCCCGCTATACCCGCTATCCAGGGTGCGTTGTCACGTTTCATGGCATTGAGCCTGGTCAGGTATTTGCGCATACAGGCGGTGACA